>JAUWFQ010000177.1 GCA_030606865.1 bacterium | reverse complement strand
TGCTTGGGAATATTCAGTATTCTTTTTACTTCATCTTCGTAAAAAGCGCCAATCCAACAAGTTCCCAGTCCTTCTTCCACGGCACAGAGGGTGATATGATCTATTGCAATTGCGACATCAATCGGATAACTAGGTTGCCCGCAGGTCATGATGTGTCCATCGGGTTTCGCACAGCAGATAATAATAACAGGCGCTTCAGCGACGAAACGTTGGCGGCAAGCGGCATCGGCTATTTGCCGACGATTTTCGGTATCAGTTACAATGATAAAGCGCCACTCCTGTCGGTTTGATGCAGAAGGAGATAAACGCGCCGCTTCAAGAAGTTTGCGAATTAGTTCATCGGGAACCGGATCTGATTTATAACTTCTGACGCTCTTGCGTAATGCGATGAGTTCGTAAATATTTTTTTGATTCATATCACCCCTTGTGAGTTTTTTTTAATTAACTCAAGCTAAATGGTGGATATTCGTCTGTCGTCAAAATTATGGCATATGCTTCAACTCGTAATGACCACCGCATTACGCCAACAATATAGTCATGTATAACTTTGGGATGTGTGCCGGTAAAAAGTATCGCAAACCATGCGAGAATTACGGCAATAATTGCACCAATCCATAAAAAGCATAATACGATTACATGTGGAATTGCCAAAAACCATTTTACAAGCGGCATCCAACTTACTAAATCCTTTTTAACGTTAGGGTAGGGGATGTTGATATGAACTGTCTGCTCTTCATCAGTTGAGGGATATTCATCACGAAGCAGAAATACGTAAGAACAAACCCGCATACTAAATTTTGTTAATTCAACATTAAAGTTATACCACCATTTGGGATATTTTTGACGAAACAGGATCATCAACAGTGTTGGTATGAATATTAATCCAATTCCATAAGTTCTTTCACTAACATATTCACCATATTCAGGACCGACAGTGTTATCAAGTAATAGTCCAAGAATTATTAATATTGGAATCACAAGGATTAAACGGAAAAAAGCGGTCAAACGATCTGATTTATCCGAATAATCGATGTCAAGGGTTACTGGGTATTTTTTGTTTTGTGGCATTTCAACCTCCTTTTTGTTTATTCAAATTAATATAATTTACACTTTTATTAATCATTTTGATTGTAAAAATATTTATTGAATCAATCACTTGTTGAGGATTTTTAATATATAAATTTATGATATTTTTATCGAAATTGTTGTATTCATTAAAAATCTCCTGTTGCATCACTTTTTGTTTATTTTTTACCGGAAGTATCAACTCATAATAATTATTATCGATTTCTTCCGCATAGTTTGCATAATCCCAAAATTTATGAGTATTGGTTGCACTTTTAATATCATCATATTTATTAAAATGGTTTTTTAGCGCAGATGAATAATTACCAACCGAATAATTATCAGGAATTTTTGTTATTCCACTATACCAAGGTACAAATATTTGGGTACAAGGTCTGCGTGGTGCAAGCCATAGAACTGAACCGATTTCAGGTGCTAACCAATTCCGCAATTGAGCTACCATTCCGTATTGGGTGTCTTTTCTGCATATCGGAATAATATCATAATCATGCGGGGAAGATATACTTCTATCTTCAAGTGAAGTATCTTCATAATGATTTTGTAATACACCCATCAAATCTTGGATTGATACTTTATCTTTCGGTTTAAAAGAAAATGGAAATTCATCAGATATTTCATATTGTATTGGCGAAAGAATATTTATAGCGCTCCATTCTCGAGCCATATTCCTAATAGAATTAATTGAACTTGGTTTGCCATAAGCTAGTCTAAAATTGAAATCCCCATCTGATTGAGGATCATACCAACCTCTATCTATAGCATAATCAATTATATCTGTTGAACCCAAAAAATTGAGTGTATCGGTCAAATCAACATTTTTGATTGTATAATAATTGGGAATTATTGATATATGATCGTCAGGTATTTTTTGAGCTATCCAATGTTTACCTTTAACAATAGATATCATCCATGCTCCGGTCGGATCTGCTATACAATAAGTTCTGCCGGAACTGGCATAGCCAATGCTATCAATAATTGCCCCGGCAATTTTTACGGCATCCTTAGCCGATTTTGCTCTTTCAGCCATTATCCTACGAAGGAAATATCCAATGCCACCGTTTATCAAGTCGGGCTTATCTTCCTTTGATCGACAAGCATCTGAAGCGATTGTGACGCCCCATTCATTCATATATGAATCGGAAAAAGTCTGTCCGGGCATTTCAAGCCATAAGAAACTAAAAGTCTCATTAACTTGAGGTAATTGTCCGCCATTAATTAAGGAGATATTTTCTCCTTGTTGATGAGTCAATCTCGGTACTTTATACCAATTTACTAGATTAATTCCACTGTCATCTTCGTTATGAGCGAATAAAACAGAGCCATCAATGGTTGCATTTTTGCCCACTAAAATTGAGAAACAATTATATTGGGAATCACTACTTTGTGGAAAAATGAAATGAAAAATAAATAAAAACACTAATGTTATTGATAATATTCTCATGCACATTACATTCATTATATTTTGCATTTTAAATCCTGAATTTTCATGATAAATCATCAATTATTTCTAATAAATAAATACCACTAAAATTGTTAGGTTTCCTCAGAGATAATTTCTAAACACTGTTTTAGACTTTCGAAATAACTTGTTAAAAGTGTTACCCACGCTTCATTATAATTTGTAATTGGATATGGGATGTTAAAAAATTGATGGGCTTCCTGAACTCCTTTTTCATTGTCTCCATGGGTCGGATAAGCCTGACGTAACCGATTAATATTTTTGAATACTTCAATAATATTATCATTACTGGTTTTAAAAGTTTTTAAGTATTCGTTAAATAGACCTATGCTCCTAACTCCTGAGTCTTTAATGCCAGTAATTTCTCTAAGTAGCTCTTCTCTCATATTAACAACAATATTTTGCAGACCATTTAATCTATATGTGAACTCTTCTGTTGTATTAGCGTTGATAAATA
>JAUWFQ010000117.1 GCA_030606865.1 bacterium | reverse complement strand
ATCATCGTCTGAGTCATCATCATCCGCATCATCGTCTGAGTCATCATCATCCGCATCATCGTCTGAGTCATCATCGTCCGCATCATCGTCTGAGTCATCATCGTCCGCATCATCGTCTGAGTCATCATCATCCGCATCATCGTCTGAGTCATCATCATCCGCATCATCGTCTGAGTCATCATCGTCTGCGTCATATGTTTCAAGAATATCCTTTAACAACTTCAATGCTTCACTTGCCAGCTCCTTTGCTTCCTCAGCTGACTTAATCGCTTCCTCATAGTAACCATTATCAGAAAATTCCTGTGCCTCTAATAACTTTGCCTCTGCTTCTGCAATTATTGCATATACTGATGTTAAATCTACATCTACTTTTTTAGCTGTTCTATCAATTTTATCCTTCGCCTGTTTGATAATTCTCGAAGCTTGTTTTATCAATTTTGACGCTTGTTTATCTGTAATAAGTGCTGACTCTGCCACCCCATTTTTTGAAAGTGAATGGTTTTCATTAGCATAATTCATTGGTTCAAAAGGCAATGGTTTATCTTCACACCCAATAAAAAACAGTAATGGAATAGAAAGCGTCAATAAAACTCTTAATGTATTTTTCATATTTTTTCTCCTCAAACCGTTAAATAAGTTTAAAATATTTAATATCAGTATTTCTTGAAATAGCTGATTACCTCGTTAGAAAATATAAAAAAACTGATAGATAGTAATCAATAGGGTAAAATATTAATTTATATTAGGAATATTACTGAGTATTAATAATTAATTATTAATCTTTATCGATTCCCTCCCCACAACAACAACACCCTTCAAGCAAGTTGGGATTTCAGAAACCGTTGAAAATTGGAATGTATCCATAGAAAAGATATCCACATTCTGGTCTATTTGATCGCGTTTGAAGAAGTTTAATTACCCGATTGCTCTTTTAAAATGTTTCAAGAAAAGTTAAATTATTTTGATTATCATATTATGTTTATCCATAAGGCAGTTGACATTTATTCTATTGGTAAAGCCCTAAGATCATTAAAAAATTATTATGTTAAATCACTTGAATTAATAATTAACTATGTATTGTATACGATAATATTTTAACTTTATTTTTAGACTTAACACTGGGGATGTATCAACTATTATCGTTTTATATAATTAATTAGAGAGGATAATTTTGTGAAATTAGGCATAGTTGTTGTTTATTTAGTAAGTGAGGACAACGAAAGATTATTAGAAATACATCTTGAAAAAATAAAAGAGAATACAACTTCCCCGTTTACAGTTTACGCAGGGACCAACTTGCTCTTACCACAATTTGTTCATAAACTAAAACAACATAATTTTGTCAAACTTTGTGATTGTCATAATTATAAAGGTCCAGATGAAGAAGATCGGGGGACCAAAGAACAATCACATTACTTAGAGCAGCTCATTAAAATAGCTATCGACGATGGAGTGTCTCATATTGTTATAATGCATCCTGATTCATTTCCAATAAAAGTAGAATGGGAAAAATATTTAGCAAAAATATTATCAAAAACTTGTGTTTTAGTAAGTAATTTCCCTGCGATGTCTGGTTGTACATTTTTTAATCGAGATTTTTACATAAAACATCAACCCCGCTTACTTCCAAGTCCACAAGAAGAACTATCTGCATCGTGGATTAACTTTCAAAAAGTTAATCAGGCAATTAATCTCGTTGAGACAAGTATGGGCTATGGCTATAAAGCGTACTTAGAGGACTTAACCTGGTACATACTGAAAAGATCAAATCGTGGCGAATACCATAATTATTATGGAAGTATATTTGAAGATGTCGTTTTTCATCTTGGCTCTGCCTCTGAGTATAACAACCGACCAATGAGGAATTACGCTAAGGATTCAACTTACAATAGAATAAAACAATTTGTGGTAAATATATTGCCTAATAGCATAAAGGAAAAAATCAAAAGCAGTTTGCCAGATAAAATCCTTTATCCAGAAATAAAAAAGAATAAGAGTGATTTTTTAAAAATAAGGAAAGCATTATTTAATGAAACAGAAGAATTTTTAAATTTTCTTAGAAATGGAAATAAGATTAATTGAAAAACGGCATGTTAAAAAGATTAGAAGAATTACAGAGCTTAAATAAAAATATCAAAATCGCACTTCTTGGTGCGGGAAAAATGGGGAAAGGGATATTTTATCAATGTTCAATTACACCTGGTATTGATTGTGTAGCAATATCAGATATAAAAATTGATCGTGCAATCGATTCAGTGAAATCAATTGGACAAGATTTTCAAATTGTAGAGAACCAAAAAGATTTACTTGACTGTATTAAAAAAGACCGTGTTGCTATATGCGAAGATGGGATGATATTAGCTGATTGTGAGTATTTTGATGCTTTTATAGATGCGTCTAATTCTATAAAGGCTGCGGGATTAATTGACCTTAAAGCCTTAGAAAACAACACACATTTAATTATGATGAATGCAGAGGCTGACCTACTTTATGGACCATACTTAATGGAAGTTGCAGATAAACATGGCTTAATATATACAAGCTCTGATGGCGATCAACCCGGAGTCATTAAAAGAATTGTTGATGATTTAAATCTCTGGGGATTTGAATTGGTTATGGTTGGAAACATCAAGGGATTCCTTGATCGATACAGCAATCCTACTAAAATTATTCCTGAAGCTGATAAAAGAAAATTAGATTATGTAATGTGCACATCGTTTACTGATGGTACAAAAATAGCTATTGAAATGGCATTATTGGCTAATGCATTAAATTGTAGTGTTTTAAATCCTGGGATGAATGGAAAGGCAATCAATTCTGTATATGATATTTTTAACTATTATGATTTTGAATATTTATATCAGAATAATGAAAGAATAGTTGAATACACGTTAGGTACTAAACCAACGGGAGGTGTTTTTGCTGTAGGCTATTGTAACAATGAATACCAGCAAAACTTGCTTGATTATTATCGATCGGGCACTTGTGGAAATGGTCGATTTAACTTATTTTATCGTCCATATCACCTTTGTCATATTGAAACAATTAGGACAGTTGTTGAAGCAGTATTGGATAAAAGATCATTATTAAATCCAAAATTTGGTTTCAAGACAAACGTGTACGCATATGCAAAAAAGAATATTAATAAAGATGATATATTAGACGGTATCGGTGGTTACACATGTTATGGATTAATTGAAAATAGCGTTCAGAATAATAAAAATGATGGGTTGCCAATTTGTTTAGCAAACGGTGTATCAGTTAACCATGATATTAGTATTAACGAAAAGATATATATGTCTGATATTATAATAGAATCTAATCGTAGTGATTTTGTGTTATATAATAAGGCTAAATCTGTCATTATTGCGTAACATAATTGTCTGCCTAATGGTATGCATTTATTAACAAATTATTTATCATTTTCGATATATAACTGCATATTTGAATAGTAATAATTAACCTAATACTAACGTTCAAGTAAATTGAAATTTCTAAATCCTTTGAAAAAATGAAGTGTATCCCTAATTAGGTATTATTTGATTTTGTTTGACTTACCTCTATTACCCTTCAATAGTGAAATATACAAACAATCCTCCTCGACAATATCTAATTACCGAAGAGGATTAGTGTTGAGCGGGTGAAGGGAATCGAACCCTCGTACCCAGCTTGGGAAGCTGGTGTTCTACCATTGAACTACACCCGCAAAATTAAATAGTTGTTCTACTATTTTACCCATCGTAGCCTTAGCGTAGATGGGTGAACTACACCCGCATTGCGGGTTGAATTTAACAATTGCAATATTCATTAAAGCTAATATTTTCTAAAAGTAGCTATATTTTTATTTATCAACGGTTTGCGGAATTTAACCATTATAGTATAGTTAATATTACTCATAAAATAAACCAAATTATTTGTGCAAATCAAACAATTAAGTATGTGGATAATATGTGGATAACTATATCCTGATACTTTTTTCTCGTCGACAATCGTATATATTTAACTTTTTATGTTGACTATGGTTTTCATCTATAAATAGATTCATGAAGCCAACCAATCAAATACTGAAGTTTTCACTTGCCGACTTCCTTTTGAGATTGAAAAATTGTAACACAGCAACATGCTGTTTATTAAGGAAGGAGAATGGCAGAACACTTAAAGCTGGATTTTCCGGTATTAAATCCGGAAGCGGAAAACAGAGACCCAAATCTACAAAGTACGGTAGTTCCGACTTTTAAAGAAGGAATTCTCGAAAAGCCGGATAATTATATACCTGAACCGTACACAATAGATAAATATTACAATGATGACCAATTAGGCGCAGATGTCCTAAAAAATAAATATTTAACTCCCGAAGAAACACATCCTTGGGAATTATGGCAACGCGTTGCAAAAGCAACCGCCAGTGTAGAAAAAACCCCACAAGCCAAAGAACATTGGGAAGCACAATTTTTCTCAATTTTAGAAGATTTTAGATTTGTTCCCGGCGGCAGAATTATGCACGGTGCCGGGCGTGATGACATTAAATCCACCTTGAATAATTGCTATGTTGTGGCAATCGAAAAGGACTCTATAAGGTCTATTTACCGAGCAATTCAGGATGAAGCACTGACCTATAAATACGGTGGCGGTTGCGGTCATGATCTTTCCATACTACGTCCATCGGGAGATGCAATCGGCGGGACGGGCGGTGAAAGTTGTGGACCGGTTGGATTTATGAATCTGTTCAGCGAGAACACCAATACCATCGCGCAGCATGGCCGGCGCGGCGCAAATATGCAAACCTTACGGGTAGATCATCCTGATATTGAAAAATTCATCGCTATTAAAAGCACCGATGAAAACATGGTGAAATATTCCAACATTTCCGTTTTACTTACACACGAATTTATGCGCGCTGTTGAGAAGAACGTAACTTTTGATCTCCGTTGGGGCGGCACAGTATATACAACAATAAACGCCAAAGAACTGTGGGACAAAATTGTCCTTGCCGCCCACAACAGCGCCGAACCCGGTTTGATATTTTGGGATACGATGCGCGAGTATCATAATGTGGAATATTGCTCTCCGTTAGTGTCGACAAATCCATGCGCGGAGCAACCACTCCCCGATGGCGGATGCTGCAACTTAGGCGCGATAAACCTGGAACGTTTCGTGGATAGTGAAAGCAACTTTATGATCGATGAATTCAAGGAAACTGTTAAAATAGCTACACGCTTTTTAGATAACATCGTGGATTACAATTTGGAGCGCCACGCCCTTGAGATACAAAAGCAGAACGCCATAAACGACCGTCGGATCGGGCTAGGAATTTTAGGACTTGGCGATATGCTCGTTAGAATGGGCATTAAATATGACAGTGAGGATGGATTACAAACCATTGACCAAGTTATGGAAATGTTCCGTAACACCGCTTACGAAACCAGTATGCAAATCGGGAATGAAAAAGGCAGTTTCCCCAATTATAAATGGACGGGATTTAAAAAGAGCAAGTTCATTAAAAATTTGCCAAAATCTATACGAGAGGATATTGAAAAGAACGGAATCCGTAACTCTACTATCACTACTGTTGCGCCTACCGGTAGCGGCGCAATCGTGGCACGGGTAACCAGCGGAATTGAACCAATATTCGAAACATCGTATAAACGGCGTGTAAAGCGTAATGACGGCTACGGAAAGACATTTGACGAGTACACTGTATATCATCCAATTATCAAAAAATTATTTGATGATGACAAGAACCTACCGGATTACATCGTGACAGCGCATAATATAGATCCATTTTTCCGTGTGAAAATACAAGGCGTC
>JAUWFQ010000126.1 GCA_030606865.1 bacterium | reverse complement strand
AGCACTGGTTTCTCTAAGTTCTACTGCTGTGGCATCCAGTACATCCTGTTTTCTACTGGTAATTACTAAATTAGCTCCCAATTCTCCAAAGCGTTGTGCCATGGATTTACCCAATCCTGTACCGCCGCCTGTTACAATAATGGTTTTTTGGTTTAATAAGTCTTTTTCAAACATGATCTACCTTTATATGGATTAAAATATCTGTTAATTTATTAACAAACTATTGAATTTAGGATAGTCAATAATGCTTTATCACTGACTTGTGTTAAGTGGTCACTTCTAGTAAATTTGTTAATAAATTCAAGGACTTATTATAATTAGGAAAAATTATGAATGACATAAATGAACAAAATCAAATTGTCTATGAATTAGATTCTGAAGGCTTTTTTATTTTAGATAAATTATCAAAATGGAATAAGATAATCGGAATATTATTTATCGTAATGGGAATAACTACCTTATTAACCATATTCGTTGATTATACAAATCCCGCTTCTGTTTTAATATCGATTCTATTAAGCATTTTTATAGTCTATCTTGGTACGCGGTTAACATCAGCTGCATCACATTTTAAATATAGTTTATATCAAGAAGATTCTGAAAGTTTAAAAATTGGAATGAATAATCTCAGACAATATTTTATGATAACAGGAATATCTTATATTGTAATAATAATATTTATGATTATTGCAATGATCGTGGGAGCATATTTTGGTTTTGCTGTAGATGGTTTCCCTGAATATTAATTATCTAAACCAACTTTTTCCTTTACATCTTCAATGATTTCATTGAATTCATCCTTTGCTACTTCTCCGGCTTTTTTCTTAGCAGCATCTTTAATATTTTCTTTTGTTTCTTCAGCATTATCTTTACTGCGTGAAATGGTTTCCTTAACACTGTCTTTAATTCCATCAAACGATTTGGGAATGTCTTGGCCTGTCCATAACAGATATGCAATATAAATAACAAATGCTGCGAGAATTATCATCGCAAGCTTAAAAAGTTTCTTAATCACGCCGAATACAATAAGTACTGCAAATATAACAGCTAAAATCAAAAAGAAGGGATTCTGTAATAAATTTGTGAAAGTTTCTATCCATCCGTCCATGTCAATATTCTCCTGTTTTTACTATATTATTACTGTGAAATATGGTAATGTTTTATAAAATTCTGTTATCAATTTAAAACAATATCTAATTGATGAAAACCAATTTTAAAATCACAATAGTAATTTTTGTTTTCGCATTTGCGATATTATATGGGCAATCAAAATATCCGGCTGATACACTTTTAGCCTCCAAAAAAGTATCTCTAATTAAAAAAGTGGGGATTTTGCCTATCGCTGCATTTCAGCGCTTTACATATAATGTTGATGGGCTTAATTGTCAATTTTACCCAAGTTGCAGTAATTATGGCGCTCAAGCAATACGAGATTATGGTTTAATTCGCGGAAGTTTCATTGCTGCCGATCGTATTGTACGCTGCAATCCGAGTTCTTTGGTGCACCATTTAAAACATGGCGGGGAGTATAATCCGATTGATCTGCGACTGATTGATCCTGTTCATCTACCACAACCGGTTAAGCTTAAAAAATCGCCTGCATTGGCGGTATCGCTTTCAGCAGCAATACCGGGAACAGGAAGAATGTACGCCGGCCGGTGGTTTGATGGATTTATGGGGCTCTCACAATTTTTACTGTATGCCGCAATTACAAACTATGCCTATCAAAATGATTGGGAAGTACTTACAGCAATTTCCGGCGGAGTTACATTTATTATTTATGGTGGGGAAATATACGGTGCATATCGCACTGCAAAATATTATCAGCCTTAGGTAGTTTATTGTATAATTATGAAAACTGCGATAGCAATCCCAACACCATCAGCTATAAGATCACCCCAATCAAACGGTCTTTCTTTGGTTTGACAATCATGTAATTCTTTAGCTAGTCCAATTAAGGCACTTGAGCTAACAGAATAAGATAGGGCTTTGTGCTCATCGAAACCTGATTTATTTACCATAATATATTGACTGCTTAAAGTCCATAAGCAACTAAATGCAACGTGTTTAATTTTATCAAAACCAATTGTGCGATGTGGCGTATTTAAACTATCTGCTTTGGCACTTTGGGCAAAACAGATACTAAATATTATTATAATTGTTACAACAAACGCTTTCATATTTGGACTATTATTTCATCAGAATTTATCTTTTTCAACTGTAACTTTCATTAACTCAAATTACTTTGGAGTCAATCATGAAGTATATTGTATTACTTTTTACCCTCATTATCTTTGCCTATTCCCAAGAAGTACAAACCGTTACTATTATTACAACCGATGGATCTGAAATAATTGGGAAAATAACAGAAGAATCGGACACCGAATATAAAATCGAAACACCAGCCGGATTGACTATTACTATTCCTAAAAACGCTGTTTTTAAAATGACAGAATTCGAAGGATTGGTAAAAGGAGGTAAACTTTTCCGTCCTGACCCAAATAAAAGCATGTATTTATTCGCCCCCTCTGCTTTTCCAATTGAAACAGGAAACAAATATTGCCGCGATTTCTGTGTGTTTTTTCCGTCTATAAACTATGGTGTAAATAATATTATTTCTTTACAAGCCGGATTTGTTTGGGTTCCCGGTATTAAGCTTGATCAGATTCCGTTGATCGGTAGCGTGAAAGCCACTATTTTTCAAAAGGATAAAATCGGTTTAGCCGCTGGTGCTATGTATGTTAGAATACCTGACTTTTCTAGCGATAACGATGATGAATTCAATTCCGACGATAACAATGATGAATTCAATATAAGCGGCGGTGGTGGATTTATCTTTGCAAGCGGAACTTACGGAGATCGTTTTAACCACGGTTCTTTACTGATTGGGTGGGGATACGGGCATAGTGAAGGAGATTGGGAATTGATGGAAAGACCAATCGTAGTATTAGCAGGAAATTTTAGAGTAACAAATACAATTGCAATTGTTACTGAAAATTGGTTTCCACTGGATTTAGAATTCAGTCAGTTTCCATTTATGGTAGCCGGTCGTTTCTTTGGTAAACGAATAGCTGTCGATATCGGTGGAATAATTATACTTGATATGATAAAGGAAGGTTTACTGCCTATTCCAATAATCAATTTTACTTATCATTTTTAAAATTTGAGTAATTAAACAATATTTTAATAAGTGATAATAAATAGTATTTTCCGTTGCTAATTTTAACTATGCCACCGTAGCTTCCCGTCGAGTCGGGAGTAGAGCAGTTCATTCGTAATGAACGGGTCGGGGGTTCCCTGTCCGACGAAGCCTTTTTAACTGACGAAACCTTGGTGTAGTCTGTGGCGCAGGCGGGAAGTCCTCTCGAAGACAAGTAAGTTAGGCTCATAATTTATACACTTTTTGCTACCATACTGCTACCACCTTTTCATATTAAAACAGAATCGCTATTAGGTTGCTGTAAGTTATTTTTAGTAACTAATTTTAATTCTATGAAATCAATATTGTTAGAAACAAAACCAGTAATATTCCTGGGAGTTTCAGATTACCTTGATGTACACGAGCCCCCTTTCCCTATTGGACCAATTGATATTTATAGACTAAATCATCATAAAGCTCATATTGTTTATCCTGGAAAAATAAAGGGCAATACATGGTTTTTTCTAGTTAGCCTTGAGTTTATTAATAAAATAGGGATTAAGGAATTGCAAATTAATATTTCAGATAGTGATGGAAATATAATGTTTAACTGGGAGGTAACTGACGCTCAGATGCAAAAAGTTATTTGTAAAATTCCTATAAATTCTAACAAAACAAATGACGTTGAGAAAATTAATTTTCCTTCCAAGATCATTCATCATTCCGAATTAGGAATCATCATTCCTAAAGATTCTGAGTATGGATTATTAAGTTTTAACGTCGATAGTATGGTTAATCATCCGGGTGCCTATTCAATAGTTGTCCATTATAATGATATAAGTGAGAAAATTGGCGAAATACACTTTCATTATAAAGAATCGCCGCAACTCACTGCTGATCAAATACAAGCAATTAATTCCGATCCAAACTCAGTTAAAATAATAGTTATGACATTCAAATGTAAAATTTGTAAGGACTCTTTTAAAGTTTATACTGGACTAAAACAGGATTCCAATATTGAGGAAGATGGATGTATATGGTATAAAGATCTATCCGATGAGTATCAATGTAGCTGTGGAAAAAGTAAATATTCACTTAATTTTCTCCGTGAGAGTATGCATGGCCTGCTGCTAAAAGATTTGACAATGAAAGCTTCTAGCTTGAATTATAAAAGGAAGTATAGCCATGAACAAATACAAAAAATTGCCAATAGTTTTAATAGATTAATCAGGAAGGAAAAATTAGAACCTCCCATTCAAAAATTTCTTCAAGAAAATCCACTTCTGCTATCACGTTTTTCTGCTAAACGATTATTTTTTAAACCAGACATACTTGGTAAATATCAGGCAGATTTTGGTATTGTTAATTCTGAAAATGAATTAATTCTAATAGAAATTGAGCGCCCATCGATAAAATTATTTAAAAAGGACAAACATCCTACAGCTGATTTAATGCATGCATTTAATCAGGTAAATGATTGGTTAGCTGAATATTCAAAACATCCTCAAGCAGTATTAGAATTGCTAAATCTTCATAGAGAAAATATTGTTGCTGTTAGGGGAGCGGTTATTGCGGGGATTAAAGACTCCGTAAAATTTGATACCTTGCATCGATTTTTATTAAATCCACCATTTCGAAACATTTTGTTTTTAACCCTCGACGATCTTTCAAGCAGTCTCATTCAAATTTCAAAAGATCTTATCTAATATAGATATTGTAGCTGCATGTAATTAACTTTTGTTCTTTTTGTATAAGAACATTATCCCGCAGGATCTGTGGGACGAATTGTTAATAAACCGGAGGAATTATGAGTGAAAGACAAAAAACACTGTAACTAAATATCCTTGCGCACCGGTGACTAATATTTTTTCCAAACTTTATTCGATTTAAGTATTTCTGTATTACAGTCTAAAAGTAGATTATCCTGAAGATATTTGAAAATCTGACCTTTTACTTTTTTAGCCCTAGTGAGATTAGGGATTTTCAATTCAGGCACAAATATATCTGTAAGCATACCAATTTCGTCAAAGCCTAATAATGCCCGTCCAGAAGTAGATCCTGTATGTCGTGAGCTTAATTCAATAACTTTAAAATTTCCCTTTTTATCACGTTTCATTTGGATATTTAATGGCCCATACCAGCCATTTTTATAAAATGCCTTGGCAAATCGATGAGTCATCTCTTCAATGTCTTTAATGAAAAGTTGTTCAATA
>JAUWFQ010000107.1 GCA_030606865.1 bacterium | reverse complement strand
CATTAGCATTAGTCAAAATATAGAACCAAAAGATTTATCAAATATTAAATTAATTAATGCGGCAAGAGAAATAATGATTGCAGCAGGTACTTGTGCACTAATCACTTTAGATGGTGAGGGTCGCCCTAGGGTCCGAGCAATGAGTCCATTTATGCCGGAAAGTGATCTTACAGTTTGGTTTGGCACGAATTCTAAAAGTAGAAAGGTGGATCAAATTAAGAAAGATCCCCGTGTAACTTTATATTACTTAGATAGTGATACTTCAGGATATGTTATGATTCATGGAATAGCTCAAATGGTAGATGATCAAAAGGAAAAAGAAAAGTATTGGAAAGATGAATGGGAAGCCTTTTACCCAAACAGACCTGAAGGTTATCTTCTAATTAAAGTTTCTCCTATATGGATGGAAGTTATCAGTTATACTCGTGGTATAGTTGGAGATCCTACAACTTTGCAACCACCAAAAGTATTATTTGATTCGAAACAATAGCTTGGTGAACGATATTGACTCTTGATTTTGCAATTTAATACAACTGTGTCTAAAAAATGTAAAATGTATATGTAACACTTTTTATAATGAAAAATTTAATACAAAAACAATTTGGATTTCATTCGATTGAAATAAAGAAACTGTGGGGTTATGATAATTTTAATTATTTGATTAAAACGAATGATGGACAATACGTTTTTAAAATATACATAAAGAACACCGAAACTTTAGCTTTAGTGGAAGCAGAAAATGAAGCACTTTTATTTTTGCAGTCAACTAAGAATCACAAGTTTCCTCAACCAATAAAATTTAAAGATGGTTCTTTAGTTAAAATCCTAAAAGTTGATGGTATAGAAAAAATAGTCCGAATGCTAACTTATCTTGAAGGTGAATTTTTAGGAAATGTAAAACCAACAAAGACATTATTTAGATCATTAGGCAAAAATACCGCTGAATTAGATGTTAAACTGCAATCATTCAATAATTATACATTAAAAGCAAGACGATGGAAATGGGATTTACAGTATTTGCATTTTAATAAGAAGTACATCAAAGATATACCTAATGCAAAAGACCGTAGTTTAATAGAATATTATTTTCAGCAATATACCGAGAATGTTGTTCCAATAATACCTGAGTTAAGAGAATCAATAATACATAGTGATGTAAATGAATGGAATGTATTGGTAAAAAATAATGATGTAACCGGAATTATTGATTTTGGTGATCTGTGTTACACTCCGCTAATTAATGAATTAGCGATAACAATCGCCTATGCCTGTTTGTATGTTGATAATCCAATAAAATGGGCTGAAATTATTGTTAAATCATACAATGAGGTATTACCGCTAAAAGATAAGGAGATAAGTGTATTATACTACCTTATAGCAGCAAGATTGTGCGTTAGTGTATGTAATTCAGCTTATTCACGAATTAATGAACCTGAGAATACTTATACTGCAATTAGCGAAAAATTAGCTTGGAATTTCTTGTATAATTGGTTGACAATAAATCCAATTGAAGCAGAAAACAGATTTCGTAAAATAGTTGGTCTATCAACTAAAATAGTTAAATCTACTAAACAGATAATTGAAGAAAGACAAAAGGTGATACCGCCAATTCTCTCTTTGAGTTATAAAAAACCGATTTATGTAACAAAATCGGCCTTTCAATATATGTATGACGCATATGGCAATACCTTTTTGGACGCCTATAATAATATTCCTCATGTAGGACATTCTCATCCAAAAGTGGTAGAAGCAGGGCAAAGGCAAATGGCAAAATTGAATACCAATACAAGGTACTTGTACGATGTATTGTCTGAATATTCTGAAAAACTTCTTTCAAAATTTCCTAATAAATTAAATAAAGTATTCTTTGTTAATTCCGGTAGTGCTGCAAGTGATCTCGCTATTAGAATGGCGAAAATACATACAGGTCATAAAAATATAATGGTAATGGAGCATGGATATCATGGTCATACGCAAACCGCAATTGATATCAGCGATTATAAATTCAGTAATAAATTAGGACAGGGGCAAAAGGATTATATAATTAAATCAGAAATTCCGGATACTTACCGAGGAAAATATAAGGATAACGATGCACGTGCGGGGAAAAAATATGCACAGGATGCCATTCAGAAAATCAAAGATCCGATTGCAGCATTCATTAGCGAACCAATTCTCGGCTGTGCTGGTCAGGTGCCTTTGGCAAGCGGCTATCTTAAGGAGTTGTATCCTAAAATCAGGGAGCTGGGTGGCGTTTGCATTAGCGACGAAGTCCAAACGGGATTTGGTCGTTTGGGTGAGTATTTTTGGGGCTTTGAAGCCCATGAAGTAGTTCCTGATATTATCATTATCGGAAAACCGATGGGTAATGGTCATCCGATGGGGGCGGTAGTAACAACTCAGGAAATTGTCGATTCATTCAGCAAAGGTGTGGAATTCTTTAGCTCGTTTGGTGGAAATCCGGTTTCCTGCGCTATTGGATTGGCAGTTTTAAATGTTATCGAGGAAGAAAAATTACAAGAGAATGCAAAAGAAATAGGGAAAAAATATAAATTACTATTAATTGAACTTCAGAATGAATTTGAATGCATGGGTGATGTTAGAGGAGCTGGTTTATTTATTGGAGTGGAATTAGTAAAAGATACAGATTCTTTAGAACCCGATAATAAATTAGCAAATTTTATTAAAAATGAGCTACGAAACCTAAATATTATAGTAAGCACTGATGGACCTTTTGATAATGTAATAAAATCTAAACCACCCTTATGTTTTACTAGTGAAAATGCTGAACAGGTAACTGATACCTTGTATGACATCCTAAAAAGACATTAAAATTGAGTATAATAAGTAAATAATTGAATGAAAAATAAATTAATTAGATATTACACGCTAATAGTAGTGTTTCTTGGATTTGCAGTCGGATTATTAATAATTGTCATTCCACTATAACTTTTAAGACAAACTATTTAGCGTTTATTTAATAAAATAGAGGAACCATATGCAGGAACTAATAATAAATTTTATAAAACAACATGCCGTAGAACTTATATGGATCTTCATTTTATTCTTTTTGGGAAAAATAATTTTAAGTTTTATAATTAAACATTTAGTAAAATTATCTGATGATGGAGATGACAGCCATACATCTCAAAAAGAAAAACGTGCAAAAACCCTTGGACAAATCATTAAATCCATCGGCAATGTTTTTATTTATTCATTAATATTATTTATGGTTTTAAATCTATCCGGTGTTGATATAAGACCAATATTGGCAAGTGCGGGAATTATTGGATTGGCAATAGGTTTTGGGGCTCAATCACTAGTTAAGGATTTTGTTTCAGGACTTTTTATCTTAATTGAAAACCAGTATGGAGTAGGTGATAGAGTAAAAATCGGCAGTTTTGAGGGGGATGTCATAAAAATTACTATGCGTTCCACCGTATTGATGGATGACAAAAATAATGTGTATTATATTTCTAATGGTTTAATTAAAGATGTGACTAATATGTCACAACAAAATAACAAAAAACAGGTTAATTAAAAATTCAAATAAGGGTTAATGATAAATGAAAAATAAAGTAATAAAACATTATGCACTAATCGTAGTATTCCTTGGAGTTGCAATAGTATTTTACACTCAAAGTCAAACTACTTTAGCACAATTTTTAATATTCCTTTTCAGTGGAATATTGATTGGTATTAACATCTTTAAAATAAAAAATGCAAATAAGGACGATTAATACGTGAATAAGACGATATTTTATTGGCTATTAGCCATTGTAATAACTTTAAGTGCAGCAGTTTACCAAAGAGCAACCGGTCCAACTTATCCACAGAAAATTGATTTTACATTCACCGATAAGCAATATAAAATAAAGCTACCCCGCAGCCATAGCAGTACAAAACCGTGTTTGGTTTCCTTAAATATTAATAATAGTAGGGTAGAGGGTAAAATATTGTATAAAAGGTATCCATCATCTGATGATTTGAGCGAAATTATAATGGCAAGGGAAGGTGAGAACCTAATTGCAAAACTTCCTAATCAAGCTGCTGCTGGTAAATTGAAATATCATGTTTTACTAAATGATGTAAAAAATAATGTAGAAGTATTAAATAGTGGTCCAATAGTAATCCGATTTAAAGGCGATGTACCTGCCACAGTGTTAATCCCGCATATATTTTTCATGTTTTTTGCAATGTTGTTTTCAAATCTTACAGGATTGCTCGCACTCGGTAAAAAGGAAAGATATAAGTTTTATACAATAGTTACTACGTTGTTATTATTAGCTGGAGGGATGATACTTGGTCCCGTTGTACAAAAATTTGCTTTTGGTGAATTATGGACGGGAGTTCCTTTTGGCTGGGATTTAACCGATAACAAACTATTAGTTTCTTTTGTCTTTTGGGTAATAGCTGTTATAGGAAATTGGAAGAAAGACAGACCTTATCTCTCGCTTATAGCAGCGATTGTATTGTTATTAGTTTATTCGATACCACACAGCATGTTTGGTTCTGAATTAGATTATTCTACCGGAGTAATTGGACAGGGGTAATAGTAAGAACTGTCATTCCCGGCTTGGTAGGGAATCTAAAAATGGATACCCGCCTTCGCAGGTATGACCTAAGGTTTGTCATCCTTGAAGGAACAAAGCGACTGAAGAATCAATAAAATATTTATAATACAGATTTAGATTCTTCATCCCGCATTCTGTGAAATTTAGAAGCGTAAAATATTGCAAAAAGAATAATAACAATTTTTTCATAATTTATTAAATTCTGTGTGACATGGAAAAAATAATATCCACTGAAAATATTCCAATTAAACTTTGGTTAAAAGATATTGAATCAGGCGCCTTAAAACAGGCGATGAATTTGGCGAATCATCCTAACGCTTTTCATCATATCGCGCTGATGCCCGATACGCATGTGGGTTTCGGTATGCCAATTGGCGGTGTGTTGGCAACTGAAGATGTCATTATTCCAAATGCTGTTGGTGTTGATATCGGGTGTGGTATTTGCGCAGTGCGAACATCTTTGCGAGAAATCCCGATCGAAACACTCAAAGGAATAATGGGTGTAATACGCCGAACGATTCCGGTTGGTTTTAATCACCATAAGTCCAAACAAAACAACACTATAATGCCGGATCCATCGACTTATAACCAAAAAGGCATGCCAATTGTTGATAAGGAGTATAATTCAGCGCTTTATCAAATTGGGACATTGGGAGGTGGTAACCATTTCATTGAAGTTCAACGCGGAAAAGATGGTTTCATTTGGTTAATGGTACATTCCGGCAGCCGAAATATAGGCTACAAGATAGCTACTCACTATAACAAATTAGCTAAATCACTCAACGAAAAATGGAAGAGTCAAATACCGCTCAAATGGGACTTGGCATATCTCCCGCTTGATTCTTCGCGAGGACAGATATATCAGAAAGAAATGCTGTATTGCGTTGATTTTGCTTTTGCTAGTAGAAAATTAATGATGGAAAAAATCAAAGAAGCGATTAATTATTTTTTCGATGATGTTATCTATAACAAAATGATCAATATTGCCCACAATTATGCCGCACAGGAAAAGCATTTTGGTAAAAAAGTGATAGTGCATCGTAAAGGTGCTACCTTAGCAAGTACAGACACAATCGGAATAATCCCAGGAAGCCAAGGAATGAAAAGTTATATTGTTAAAGGTAAAGGTAATTCTGAGAGTTTTGAATCTTGTTCGCACGGTGCCGGTCGTCGCTTAGGTCGTCGTCAAGCGCAAAGACAATTAGATTTGAAAAGTGAAAAGAAAGCGCTTGATGAAAAGGGTATAATCCATTCCATCCGTACCAAACGTGATTTAGACGAAGCTCCCAGTGCCTATAAAGATATCTCAATCGTTATGAAAAATCAGGAGGATTTGGTGGAAATTTTAGTTGAATTG
This sequence comes from bacterium, assembly GCA_030606865.1. GTDB lineage: Bacteria > Fidelibacterota > Marinisomatia > Marinisomatales > JAHJCW01 > JAHJCW01. Next base: position 629 of record JAUWFQ010000107.1, on the reverse strand, counting down.
GAACCGTTAGCGGTTATCAAGGGTTAATGTATGATGAATGATAGAAAGAAGTCTAATAAGTTACATGTTTCAAGGATAAAGTAATAAAGTAGCTTCGTGAAATATGTAGTTAAAATCGTTTAGTATAAATATGACAATAGGGCGTAGATCCTTTATTGTCGTAATAATCCTGATGATAATCTTCCGCTTTCCAAAAAGTTGATGCCTCAGTTACTTCAGTTGCTACATTTAATCCTTTGTTTTCTAACTTAGTAATTAATTTTTCTGCAATCTCTATTTGCTCATCGTTAAGATAGAAAATGCCGGATCGGTATTGTGTTCCGATATCGGGACCTTGCCGATTCACTTGTGATGGATCATGTGTTTCAAAGAATAATTTTGCGAGTTCTTCATAACTAACTTTTGATGGATCGTAAATTACTTCGGTCGCTTCAGCATGACCTGTTGTACCGGTAGTTACTTCCATATAAGTTGGATCATCTTTTATTCCGCCTGTATAACCGACCGTAGTGGAAATAACACCATCAACTTTAGATAAATGATACTCAGGTCCCCAAAAGCAACCTGAGGCAAATATTGCTCTTTCAGTTTTATTTTCATTAATCATTGGTTCAAAATTTAATGAAATT
>JAUWFQ010000180.1 GCA_030606865.1 bacterium | reverse complement strand
CTTTACCTGCCTTAATAAGTTCAAGTCCTGTTTCTATATCAAATGAACTATCGTTGGCAATATATTCGCAATACCCTTCCTTTTTCCAAGTTTTTGTTAATATATTTTTAAATTCACCAATATATTTTGCAAGATATGTATGCATTACTTCATGTGCTATTACTGAGGATAAATTTCTAGAATTATTATTTTGTTTATAATTAAATATTTTGTTAATTGAAAAGTCCGTTCGAGAGAGATAAAGATTATGCCAAAAAGGATAGTTAACTCCAAATGACCATCTAAAGCTTAAGGGATTAAAGAGCAAATACAATATTTTATTGTTACAAACGAACAGTTTGTTGGTTTTTTGCGTACTATAAATCAAGGACTTGGACAATAATGCTTCTGAATTATCAATAATATTTTCTAAATCAGCATTATTGATATGACTTGAAGAATATATTTTAAAATTATCTATGGTATATTTATTTTGAAAAAATGGGTATGGAACTAATAAAATGATTAAATATAACAATGCAATCAGGTTTAATATAGACTGTTTCGGTTTTTTTGAATTATATAAGATATGCCTAAATAAAAACTTAATTGTATTTATAAAATAATTTTTCAAACCAACCTCTTCAATCTTATTAAACTACAGTAATAAATTATTTGAAAAAGGTGTGAATAAATAAATATCCACACCTTTCAAATATGTTAATTTGGTAATCTCTTAGCCAGCGCAAGAATGCATTAATACAACTACAACAATAATTGCTAACCAAACTACAACAACACCATCAATATTCACAAGTTCATCATTTGTAAGTTCTACTAAGTTAGCATTGTTTAATTTTAATGTTTCCATTATAACTCCCATTTTAAGTTGCACAAATAATAAAAATGTTACTTAACTTTACCGGTGTAGTATAATAAGAAACATATTTAATAGTCAAGTAAATAAATATATTAATTATATATTATTTTGCACTATGTCTAATTTATAGATAGGAAGCTGTCTTTTATTTTAAATAAATACTCTAGGGCTGCTTCGTATGTGTTCTCAATCTTATCATCTAAGATCGCATCTTCTATTGCAGATTTTAGCTGACCTACTTTTTCCCCCTCTTTTAAACCGCAAACCTGCATTATTTCATCGCCTCTCACAGGCGATTGGAACGCTCTAAATTTATCGCGCTCGACTACATCTTGCATGAATTTTTCTACTCGTTCAAAATTACCCATGTAGCGCTTCACTCGTTCAGGATTTTTACTGGTTATATCCGCCCGGCAAAGAGTTAACAGATCATCAGTTTCTTCCCCGGAGGTAACCATTAATCGCCTTACTGCGGAATCAGTAACTCCTTTCATGGCAAGTGCTATGGGACGTAAATGCAAAATTGTCATCTTAATCAAGTAATCTCTCAAATCATTCGAAAGTTTCATTCTTTTTGCAATTTTCTGCAACATACGAGAACCAATATCATCATGCCCGTGGAAAGTAAATCCTTTGATTTTATGAATACGCCGCGTTTTCGGTTTTCCGATGTCGTGCACTAGCGCGGCAAACCGTAATTCCATTTTATCAGATAAAACTGCGGCATTATCCACAACTTGCATAGTATGATAAAAGATGTCCTTATGATGCCACTCTTTGGGCTGCTCCATTCCATACATAATGTCTATTTCAGGAAAAACGTATTTCATTAAGCCGGTATTTTGCAAAATTATTAACCCGATAGAAGGTTTGTCGGTTTCCAATATTTTAATTAATTCCGCAGTGATTCTTTCCCAAGATACTATTGAAATACGACTCGCCTGTTTCTGCATCGAATTTAGACATTCGTCATTAATTGCTAATTCAAATCGACTCGCAAATACCGCTGCACGCATCATGCGTAAGGGATCTTCCGAAAATGTTTCATCCGGGTCTAATGGTGTAATTAAACGCTTCGCCTTTAAATCGGCAATGCCGTTATAGGGATCATATAATTCACCAAATGTGTCTGGTAAAATGTCAACCGCCATTGCGTTAATTGTAAAATCACGGCGTTTTAAGTCACCAAAAATATCAGTATATTTTATTTCTTTAGGTTTACGTGATGATTCATCATAATCTTCCAAGCGGGCAGAAGCAACCTCAATTTCCATTTTCGGATATGGAATTTTAGCGGTACCAAATTCCTTAAAAGGAACAATTTTTTTTACGCCCAATTCATCTGCTAATAATCTGGAGAATTTTATACCATCTCCCTCGATCATTAAATCAATTTCCTTTGATTTTCTATTTAAAAACAAATCGCGTACAAATCCACCAACTACAAATACCTTTAATTTATGTTTATCTCCTATTTCTCCAGCTATTTTGAGAATAGGAAATGCAAGCGGTTGATCAATTATTATATCTTTGATGTTGGTCATAACTAAAATTACGTAGTATAAAGCATTTATGTAATTTGTTTTGCAAAGATAATATTAGTAAAAAATCAATTTAACAAAACAAAAATATAGCTTAATATCTTTGTTAAAAAAACGTAATCCTTCCGTTGAGGTTGCGTTTTTTTTAGTCCTTTTTAAAATTACACGTGTTGTGCTCAATTCAACATTATGAGTTGTGATTAGAATGCGAGTATTAAATATAAATTAATTTAATTTATCCTTCATTCACTATAATATTACTTCTATTTATATACTAATAATCCAGTATATAGTATATAAACTATTGTAATATAGTATTTATTAAGGTAAATTTAATGTAATGAAAGGAGATTAATAATAATGGATGAAAAAAAATTAGCAATCATGAAAGACATTTTATTAGATGAATCGCATTCATTAGAAGATTTGAAAAGATTGGTTTCGAAATCA
>JAUWFQ010000050.1 GCA_030606865.1 bacterium | reverse complement strand
ATAAAAGTAATTTTTTCATATTTATCCAATTTTATGATGTATTTAAGTGTACTGGTCAGAATTGTAGAAGAACATTATTCAGTTTATAGAATATGTAATTATTTTATTAGTGAAAAAATTCTCATTTACAATAACTGTCTTCGTAGAAATGTCTTTTATCCCGTTTTGTATAGTCCGGATGTTCTGATGCAAATCTTGCATATTTAAAGTATAAATTTTAATTGTAATATATTTTTCTCCAACCGTTGTATTTGCTAATCGAACCCCGTTTATCTTTGTAATAAAATCTAAAGCAACTTTTTCTACTTCAACTGTGAAAGCTTTATTAAAAATGATATCAACATAGGCAACAACTTTTCTTCCTAACCGTTCATGGTCTAAATCAACACAAAATTTTCTTATGTAGCCGGTATCAACCATTTTTTTTACTCTTCTTGTAACTGCTTGTCTTGTTATTCCAACCTTTTTACCTAAATCATGATAACTGATTCTCCCATTATCTTGGAGTAAATCAAGTATTTTATAATCAATTTTGTTCAATTTCATTTTTTTCGAATTCCTATTTATAAGGTTCTAAATGTATATTGATATTATTATCTAAGTTCATAACGCAATTAATATACACTATTATATTGCGTATAGCAAACATTAATATAAAATAATCACTATAAGTAAAATATTTAAATTGCTTTTTTATTGTTTTTGTTTTAAAATATTCCCACATAGAAATGACAATTGATTTAATTACGTCTTTCTTTCAAAAAAATGAGTAACTACTAAAGAGGAAATAATGAAAATCACAACAACAACCCTTGTTATTATTTTTATTTGCCTAATTCCGATAATCGGAATGGCGCAAGGAACAATTGAAGGCACAGTAACAGCTAATGATGGCTCAGCGTTACCGGGTGTCAATGTATATATTGAGGGAACAACACTTGGTGCAGCTACTGATGTCAATGGTAACTACACTATCTTAAATGTTCCAGAAGGTAATTACACAATAACAGCCAGCGCTATTGGGTATAAAACTGGACACGATACTATTGTTATTACGGAAGGTGTTACAACAACCAGCTTCATTTTAGACACAGATGTTCTGAATATGAATGCATTGATAGTTTCAGGTACGCCCGGTAGTATAGGAATGCGTAAAAAAGATGCTAGCTTTGCTATTAATACAATAGATGAGGCTGAAATTAGACGGTTTTCACCAAGCAGTACCGCAAATCTGTTGGAGTTAGTACCTGGTGTTTGGTCTGAAAGTACAGGAGGCATTGCAGGCGCTAATATTATGGTGCGTGGTTTGCCATCTGGTGGTGATGCGCCATTTGTGACAATGTCTATCAATGGTGGACCAATTTATGGCGTAGAGACTCTTTCTTTCTTTGAGCAGAGTACAATCTTTCGCATTGATGAGACAATAGAATCCACAGAAGCTTTGCGTGGAGGTCCAAGTGCTGTATTTTCGAATGCTGAACCTGGTCTGACTGTAAACTTCAATCTAAAAAAAGGTGGTGAAATAAGCAAAGGTCGTGTTAAATATGAAACATCTGACTATAACCTTCAGCGAATAGATGGTTTCCTAAGTGGTAAAGTAACGGATGGCTTGTATTATATGGCAGGCGGTTACGTACACACATCTCCCGGTATTCGAAGTACACAATTTAATGCTGAGAATGGGAAGCAGTTCACTATGCAGCTAACTAAAATTTTCGAAGGTGGCGTAATCAATGCTTTTACACGAATTACTGATGATTACGGTCAATGGGTTCTACCGATGGCGCTTAAAACTGGTAATGATCTTGGTACATTCTCTCCACTGGGTAATGCGAACCGTTTTCGCACACTGCAGATCAACACACAAGGTGACAGTGCTAAGTTTGATTTCTCCCAAGGACGTGGCTGGAAAGGCAACGTCAGCGGGTTGAACTTCAACTTCGATCTAGGAGCAGGTTGGATGGTCAGTGACGTTCTTACCTATACATCTGGAGATGCAAACACATTTGGTTTTGTACCGAACGGTAATCCAATTAAAGTATCCGATCTTGGTCTTGCTACCGTACAAACCAGAGGTGGCGAGACACTTAGCGGTTCAGAGTATATTCAGAACTATGGTTATTGGGTCGTTATGAAAAATTTAGAATCGCTTAACAACGACATCAGTTTGAACAAAGTTTGGAACGATCACAACATTACTATGGGTTTGTATCAGGCGCGTTGGACCTCAAAAGATTTCTGGACACTGGGTAACCATGTACCGATTCATAATGTTGCAAATGGAGATTTATTGGAAGAAGGAATTACAGCCGATAGCCTTGCCGCCCATGGAGGTGGAGGTTCATGGAATTACGGACTTCAATATGCCGGCGACGCCCGTGTATTTGCAGTCTACGGAGCAGATTCCTGGCAAATTATGCCTGCCTTGCGAATTGATCTTGGAGCTCGCTATGAATGGTTTGATCTCCAATACACGCTCGATCATGGTGCACTTCCTGATGGCAAAACCGACATGGCAGAGTCGCTTAGCGGTAAAGATTTTGCAATTACAGCGGCTGCCAATTACGATATAAACAAAGATATTGGTGTCTTTGTGCGCTATTCCAACAGTTACCTTTTTCCGAACTTTGATTTGATCAGGGAAAATAAATACAGTTTTGATGAAGACGGCAATGTCGAAGCCAATGCATTCACGCAATACGAAATAGGTGTTAAATATGACACAAAACTTTTCAGTCTGTTTGCTACCGGTTTCTTTAATGGTGTTGATGTAATTGAAGGTGGTGTTGGCACTATAAGAGAAGCCGAGTTGCTCAGCACACAAACAATGGGCGTTGAACTCGATGGTGCATTATCCCTTAATAACTTCACTTTACGAGCTGTGGGAACATATCAGAAAGGGGAAATTATAGATAGCGATGTTGATGAAACCGTCGTAGGAAATTCGATCTGGCGTCAGCCTGACCTACAACTCAGGATTGCACCAAGCTATGATCTTTCTTTCGGAGATTACAATGCTAACATCTACGGTGCCGCACGGATGTGTGGAAAACGATGGGATTCTGTAGGTAACGTATATCAGTTGGATGGCTATACAAAAATAGACGCAGGAGCCGTAATATCAACTCATAGTGGTTTATCCTTTGGCATTCATGTTGATAATTTAACAGATTGTGAAGGTTTAACAGAAGGAGATCCGCGCGACCCTGCAGCTGCTAACGGTCGTCCACTTTTTGGCCGATCAATTAAATTCTCAGTCACACAGGATTTCTAAACATAAGAAAATACAAGAATACCATATTGCATGTTAGATTATCAGTTTTATAATATGTGATTAAATAAACGGGGTCGTTGCCCGGCCCCGTTTATATTAAATTTCATAGGCTATTAAGCGAGTTACTAGCCGAACACTATGTCATAAACCGCAATGTACAATTATGGAATTTAACAAATCGTTCTGGGCAGTTTTTACTAAATTAGAATACATATTTGAAGGAAAGTTATGATTGATTTAGTTATCATCTTATTGTTCATCATTTATGCAATCACTTCCGGTTTCCGCGCCCGCAAAAAAGCCTCCGAAAGTTTGCAGGAATATTTTCTGGCCGGAAAAACACTGAAAGGCTGGCGTGTAGGATTGAGTATGGCTGCCACCCAGTTTGCAGCGGATACTCCGCTTTTAGTGACTGGCTTAATCGCTACCGGCGGCGTTTTTCTAGTCTGGCGTCTTTGGATTTACGGTATTGCTTTTTTAATGATGGGCTTTGTTTTTGCCGCTGGCTGGAGAAGATCAGGCATTTTAACTGACGCCGAGTTTACCGAAGTTCGATATAGTGGTAAAGCTGTTTTGCCATTACGCGTACTAAAAGCTGTATATTACGGGACGGTAATCAACTGTATTGTGATGGCAATGGTGCTGGTGGCCGCAATGCGTATCGCTGAAGTATTTTTACCATGGGATCAATGGTTGCCGACCTTGCTTTATAATCCTTTCTTAAGTATTACCAATGCCCTGGGATTATCACTGGGCAGCGGAATCGGCGCCATTGACCCTGCAATTGTTACCACTAATAACATAATAAGTATCCTGGTTATCCTGGGTTTTACCGCATTGTATTCCACAACTGGCGGCTTACGAAGTGTTATAGCTACGGATGTAATGCAGTTTGGTATTGCTATGATTGGTACAATGATTTACGCTTATTATGTGGTGGATTATGCCGGTGGCTGGGGCCAATTACTGGAAAAAATACAAGCGCTTTATGGGGAGGAGTTAGCAAGTAAAATGTTATCATTCAGCCCTAGCGGAGGCGAATTGCTGATGCCTTTTCTGATTATTATTGGTTTGCAGTGGTTTTTTCAAATGAATAGCGATGGTACCGGTTATCTTGCCCAGCGTTCAATGGCTTGTGCCACCGATAAAGATGCACGTGTAGCTGCGGTTCTTTTTTCCTGGGTACAAATTTTCCTGCGCAGTATTATCTGGTTAATTATCGGCGTAGGCTTAATGGTTGTGTATCCGTTCGCTCAATCAGCAATGAGCAGTGAAACTTTTGCTGCTTCGCGGGAAATCACTTTTATAACAGGTATTAATGATCTGTTGCCACCCGGTATTCGCGGATTAATGCTCACCGGCCTGTTGGCGGCACTGGCCTCTACCCTGGATACGCACCTGAACTGGGGAGCCAGTTATTGGAGTAATGATGTTTACAAACGACTAATTTGCGAACACTGGCTAAAACGCAAACCTAAAAGCCACGAGCTGGTCATTACTGCACGTCTGTCCAATATTTTAATCATTGCCATCGCTTTAATTATTATGGTCAATCTGGGTTCAATCCAAACCGCTTGGTTTATCTCGTTATTGTTCGGGGCGGGAATGGGCTCAGTGCTGGTGTTGCGCTGGCTATGGGAGCGTATTAATTTGTATTCAGAATTGGCGGCTATGGCGGCATCGCTTATTGTAGCGCCCATATTGTTAGTGGTTACCGATGTGGAGTGGATCCGCCTGGGTAGTATGGCACTGATTTCTACTCTGTCCGCAATTCTAATCACATTTTTTACTCCGCGGACTAAACAAGATATTTTAAACGATTTTTATAAGCGCGTGAAACCGATGGGCTTATGGAAAAACACCGCAAAGGCGGTTGGCGGAGACAGCAAGCTGCCTATTAAAAAATTGTTTTTAGGATTCAAATCTGTGGCAATTACATCCATCTCATTATTTGCTATGCTGATTGGCGTGGGTAAATTGGTCTTGTTTTTACCTGGGGATTCTATCATTTGGCCCTGTATATTTATTCTTATTTCGCTAGCTTTAGTACCTTTATGGTGGAAAGATATGCTGCATCCGGCTGATGAAAAATAATGATTTGTAATTCGTTTATATTGTTCTGTGAAAATACAAATCTTAATTCATAAAGATAGATAGTGTTCAAATTAAATTTTAACGCTGTAATTTTTGATCTTGACGGGGTCATCACCAATACAGCGGCAGTGCACAGTCTAGCCTGGAAACAGATGTTTGACATTTTTTTAAAGGAACAGGCACAGGAAACGGGGCAACCTTTCCGGGAATTCACCCATACCGATGACTATTTGTCCTTCGTAGATGGTAAGCCACGATATAAAGGTGTTTCTGATTTTCTGGAATCACGAAATATTGATCTTCCGTATGGCAGCTCCGACGATGCAGTTAATACTAAAACTGTTTGTGGACTGGGTAACCGTAAAAACGAAATTTTTAATCAACAGATTAATCAAGGAAATCTGCAGGTGTTTGATTCTACTGTATCCTTAATCAAAGAGTTGCTGGAACATAATATTAAAATTGGGGTTGCTTCATCAAGCAAGAAATGCAAGAAAATTTTACAGGCTGCTGGTTTGTTACAGCTTTTTGAAACCAGGGTGGACGGTCTGGTATCCGTTGAATTAGGTTTAAAGGGTAAGCCTGAAGCAGCTATTTTTACCACTGCCTGCGATAATTTAGGCGTTGATTATGACAGAAGCGTAATCGTGGAAGACGCCGTATCCGGTGTACAGGCTGGGTTCAACGGGCAGTTTGGTTTGGTGCTGGGCATCGCCAGGGGAAATAACGCCCGTGAGCTAAAAATGAACGGCGCCGATATTGTCGTAAGTGATTTATCTGAAATATCCTTGAGCGATATAAATAACTGGTTCAGCAGTGGGTTACTTGATGCGCAGTGGTCGCTGGCGTATTATAATTATGATCCGCAAAAGGAAGGCATACGTGAAGCTTTATGTACGATTGGCAACGGTTATATGGGCACGCGCGGCGCTCTGGAAGAATCCGCGGCAAATGATTATAATTATCCGGGAACCTACATAGCCGGTTTATATAATCGCTTAACCTCAGAAGTAAACGGCAGAGAAGTGGTCAATGAAGATTTTGTAAATTGCACCAACTGGCTGCCGCTTACTTTTAAAATCGGGGACGGGGAATGGTTTGATATAAATAAGGTTGAAATAATAGATTTTCTACGCAAGCTTGATTTCCGGGATGGAACCCTGTATAAAAAAATGGTCGTCATAGACACTGAAGGCAGAAAAACACGCATCGAGTCCCGGCGCTTTGTAAGTATGGCCCGCCCGCACCTGGCTGGGATGCAATATACCGTTACCCCCCTTAATTACTCGGGTCCGCTGACAATCAGCGCGGAACTTGATGGTCGGATTATCAACAGTGGTGTGGAACGCTATAGGCAATTAAGTTCCAAACATTGGCAACCCCTTGAACAGGGTTATGACGAGCAGACCAGCTTTGTGGTACAGCAAACCAATCAATCAAAAATAACATTGGCCGTTGCAGCCAGTCATCACCTGAAAAATGGCAATCAAGCACATTCCTTTGTGCACAGTAGCCGGTCAGGGCTGGTCAGCACAACGGTTACAATAAACACTGAAGAGAACAAACCGCTTGGCATAGAAAAAATCGTTGCTTTTTATAAATCCCACGATACCTCTAATCCATTACACTCGGCATTAAATGATCTGCAAAGCGTGGACACTTTTGAGCAACTCTATCTGGAAAATAAAAAAGCCTGGTCGGATATTTGGCAAAAAATCGATATTCGTGTTGACGGCCAACGGCTGGTACAAAAGCTAATCCATCTCAATTTATATCATTCCATCGTTACCGCTTCAGCGCATAACGTGAGTATCGACGCAGGTATTCCGGCGCGCGGCCTGCACGGCGAAGCCTATCGCGGGCATATTTTCTGGGATGAACTTTTTATTCTGCCCCTGTATTTTATGCACTTTCCGGAAACCGCGAAAGCGGTGTTAATGTACCGCTATAAACGGTTGGATACAGCGCGGGCATACGCCCAAAAACACGGTTACCGCGGTGCGATGTTCCCCTGGCAAAGTGGCAGCGAAGGCGTCGAAGAAACACAGACCCTGCACCTGAATCCCTTATCAGGTGAATGGAGCGAAGATTATAGCAGCCTGCAACGGCACGTTTCTCTGGCTATTGCCTATAATATTTATCAATATTTCCGTTTTACAAATGACCTGGCTTTTTTACAGGATTATGGAGCAGAAATATTTTTGGAAATTTGCCGTTTCTGGGCTTCTAAGGCGGATTTTAATCAACATACTCAACGTTACGACATTGTAGGTGTGATGGGGCCGGATGAATATCACGAAGCCTATACTGGAGCAAAATCCGGCGGTATTACCAATAACGCCTATACCAATCTAATGGTAGCCTGGTTATTTAAGCGCGTCTTTGAAATAGTAGATCAACTGAAGCCTGACGCCCTGAATACATTGTATCAAAAGATTGAGCTGACCGGTAAGGAACTGGACAACTGGCGCAAGATAAGTACTAGGCTTGCTATCCAGCTTTCTGAAGATGATATTTTGGAACAGTATGAAGGTTATTTTAAGCTGCAGGAAATTGACTGGCAGGCATATCTGGATAAATACAGCGATATTAGCCGGATAGACCGAATCTTTAAATCAGAAGGTAAAAATCCTGACCACTACAAAGTGAGTAAGCAGGCCGACACGTTGATGGTTTTTTTCAATCTTTCCGGAGAGGAAATTGACAATCTTCTGCGTCAAAACGGTTACAACCCTGGTGATGCATTGTTAGCAAAGAATTTTGCGTACTATATGCAGCATACGTCCCACGGATCAACCTTAAGCAAACTAGTGTATTCCAATATTGCGATGCAGACGGGTGATGATCAGTTAAGTTATGATTTTTATATGGATGCTTTGAAGAGCGATTTTGAAGATGTGCAGAGCGGAACAACAGCCGAAGGCATTCATACAGGGGTAATGACCGGTTCTGCACTTTTAACTTTGACAAATTACGCCGGTTTACGTTTTGACGGAACAGATGTGTATCTGGAACCACGGCTACCGAGGAACTGGTGCGGACTCGACTTTAGCATTCAATATCGCAAGCAAAGTTATCGTGTGAAAATAAACCATAAAAAGATTAAACTTACCCGGCTTTTTTCAACTGTACAACAGGGGCACGTGTTTGTGAGCGGTCAAAAAATTCAATTTAATGACAATAATATTTGTGAGATAAATATATAAAGGAGAATGGGTGGATGTTAGAAGACATGTTGATAATCAAAAATAAGCATCATCAGGCGGCTGAACAGATATTGCAGCGATTGTTACCATTAAATTCTCAGCGTACGGTCATTGCCATAAGCGGCGAATCCGGCGCCGGTAAATCGGAACTAGCCTATGTATTAGGCCGGAAAATCAGGCAGAATGGAAAGCTGGTTAAAATCATACATAGTGATAATTATTACAATATTGCCCCAAGGGAAAAAATAGATTGGCGTAAGAAACACGGGGTGGATAAAGTCGGATTGAATGAATATAACTGGGCGCTGATTGAACAAAATATCCACGCATTCCGTTTAGGCGCCAAAGCTAAAATGCCTTGTGTTGATTTGCTCACCGATTTAACCGATGAGCTGACAACGGATTTTAAATCCATTAAATATTTGATCTTTGAAGGTTTGTATGCGGTAAATATTGAAGCGGATTTACGCGTAATTATCACACTGACTTACCACGAAACTAAAAAGGCCCGACATGTCCGTGGGAAAGAACCCCAAAATGAGTTCCGTCTTCAAGTACTGAAACAGGAACACAAGGTGTTGCAGTCTCTGCGTCCTAAAGCGGATTTGCTGGTAACAAAAAATTACAAAGTGATAGATGCAGACAAATCAAAAAAATAAACATTATTTAGTGTTATTAATTATTTCCTTAGATAAAATTAGTATGAGCAAAAAATGAAAAAATACATTACAATTTTGGTTTTAGGTCTATTAATTATTGGATGTACTAAAAAGCATGATAATCAACCATTGAAAATAGAATTTTTAGTAGATGGGAAAGATGTTTTGGTTTATACCACAGCAGACAGTCCAAATCTAAGATTAACACTTACTGGTTATAAGACCTTCGAGATTGCAGAGCAACCTCTAGAGTCGCAAGTTTCTCTATTTGTAAATCCGAACAAAACATTCCAAACTTTTTGGGGAATTGGAGGATCAATTACAGATGCATCTGCAGAAGTTTTTGCAAAATTACCCCATAATAAACAAGATGAATTTTTAAAAGCCTATTATGATCAGGAAGAAGGAATTGGTTATACATTAGCACGAGTTCCAATCCACAGTTGTGACTTTAGCAGGAGTAGTTTTACCTATGTTTCGGATGAGGATAAAGAATTAAAAACATTTAATATCGATCCTGACAGGCAATATAGAATTCCTTTGATTAAAAAAGCGATTAAAGCGGCCGGAGGCAAACTACCTTTATATGCAAGTCCCTGGAGTCCTCCGGCTTTTATGAAAACCAACAATAATATGCTGCGAGGCGGCAAATTGTTACCTGAATATTACCGGTCCTGGGCATTGTATTATACAAAGTTTATAAAAGCGTATGAAAACGAGGGTATGCCGATTTGGGGAATTACTATTCAAAACGAACCAATGGCAGTTCAAAGGTGGGAATCATGCATTTATACTGCAGTCGAGGAGAGAGATTTCTTAAAGAACTATTTAGGCCCAATAATGGAACAAGAAGGGCTTGGAGATAAAAATATTGTGGTTTGGGATCATAACAGAGATCTGATAAACAACAGAGCTAACACCATTTTTGATGATCCGCAAGCTTCTAAATATGCCTGGGGTATTGGTTTTCACTGGTATGAAGTATGGACAAGCGGCGCCCAGATGTTCGATAATCTTGGCATTATAGCAGAATCGTATCCATCTAAAAAACTATTGTTTACAGAAGGTTGTGTAGAAAGTTTTGATGTTGAAAAATATCAATACTGGCCAAATGCAGAGCGCTATGGCCGATCAATGATAAATGATTTTAATAAAGGCACAGTTGGTTGGACCGATTGGAATATTTTGTTAGACGAAACCGGAGGTCCAAATCATGTAGGTAATCTATGTTTTGCTCCTATTCATGCAGATACTAAAAAAGGAGAATTAATTTACACTCCTTCATATTATTACATTGGTCATTTCTCGAAATTTATTCGCCCTAATGCAAAAAGAGTTAGCACGGCTAGTAATAGAAGTTATTTGTTAAGTACTTCATTTATTAACGAAGATGGAAAAATTGCAACGATTGTAATGAATCAAAGTGATCAAAAAATAACTTATAAATTATATATCGATCTGCAAGCTGTTGAAGAAACAATTTTACCTCATTCTATTCAAACGCTTGTTTATTAGTCAATCAGGGAATAATGTAGTTTTATTATTTAATTTTTAGGATTTTCCCGCAAAAAGCGAGACAGTTTATCTGGGTTAGGCAAAGGAGAAAAAATTGTGATACGAAAAATGATGTTAATACTAATATTATCTTTTATTTTTAATACCATTGGCAATGCACAACAATTAGGAAAACATTTTTCTAAAAAGGTATATGTTCCCCAGCCACTCCCGGTTTGGTCAGAAACAAAAGATTGGTTACCTGGTCCCATCCTAAGCGATAACCCGGGATGGATCGAAATGTACTGGAAAAGCTGGGAAATTGCATTTCGTGGTTTTAAAAAACCCGCACCGCAATCACCCTTTGTATCGAATTGGTTGGATGAAGCGTTCAGTGAAAACATTTTTCAGTGGGACACCATCTTTATGGTCATGTTTGCCCGTTACGGCCACAATGTATTTCCGGCTATCGAATCCCTAGATAATTTTTACTGTCGGCAGCGGGATAGCGGTTTCATTGGACGTGAGTATCGAGAAAAAGACGGGAAAATGATTCACTTTGATTCTGATGGTGGTTTGTTCTCTGAAAAGGGTTATAAAAATGCCGTCAATCCACCACTGTTTACCTGGGCTGAAGTGGAGTCCTACCGTATAACCGGAGACAAATCCCGTTTCCAAATGATTCTACCCGTTTTGGAAAAATATGCAGAATGGCTAAACCGTAATGGCGATCCAGCTGCTGAAGACTGGGAGGCGAACGGTCGTAAGTCTAAATCTGCCAATCACAAACTCTACTGGAATACACCTTTGGGCAGCGGAATGGACAACACGCCTCGTCCGGCACAGAAGGGCGCCGGATGGGTGGAAATGTCGGCTCAGATGGTCATCATGTATAACAATCTGGCTATTATCTGTGATGCCCTGGATGAAACCGATAAGGCGGATTTTTATCGCAACGAAGCCAGGGCCATCGGTGAGCGCATTAATAAATGGTGTTGGAACGAAGAGGATGGTTTTTATTATGATGTTTTAGCGAATGGTAGTCAATTTAAGAAAAAGACAATTGGAGGTTTTTGGCCTCTACTTGCCGGAGTTGCCTCCAAAGCTCAGGCAAGAAAACTGATGGCTCATTTAAAAAATGAACAGGAATTTTGGCGGAAAATTGTATTTCCAACTCTTTCCGCTGATGAGAAAGAATATCATGAGTATGGCGATTACTGGAATGGCGGGGTATGGGCTCCAACGAATGTTGTTGTTATTAAAGGCTTAGAAAAGTATGGTTATAATGATTTTGCTGCTGAAGCCACTGAAAAATATTTAGCCGGTATGTATGCGGTATTTAAACAAACTCAAACGGTATATGAAAATTATGCCCCGGAACATTTTGCACCCGGTCAACCTGCCAAAGCGGATTTTGTCGGTTGGACCGGTTGCGGCCCCATCCAACTCTTATTTGAAAATGTAATGGGATTTTGCCCGGATGGAGCAGATAATACCCTTGTTTGGATATTAAGGCGTAGCGATCGACATGGCGTAGAGAATCTAAAGCTGGGTAAAAACACAGTTTCTGTGATCTGCGCAGAGCGTGAAAATAAAAATTCTCCTGCTAGCATAACCGTGGTGTGCACTATGCCTTTTCATTTAAAGATCATTCATCCCTTGGGCGAACAATCATTTATACTTGATAAAGGCAAACATGTTTTAAAAATAAAGTAGTTTTAATCAGCCTCGTAGCTCAATTGGTTAAAGGTTCGAGTCCTTCCGGGGTCACTGATGATAAATCTCATTTCACGACGGAGTTTTTTATTTATTGTTATGTACTTCCTTCACTTAGTTGGATGTAAATTGATCGTACACCCCCCTCTGCTAATTTTAACGATAATTTATCATTGCGGTTAACATTCCTTTTGTAAATATCAATAGCTGTAGGATTGTTATCCCAATAAGTATCTTTATTGTCAGCATAAATAGGCGCTACATATTTTTACAATTATCTAAAAACTCTAAATCGTCTTCAATAATTCTGTTATTTTCATCAATTACTGCGCCAACAAACCAATTTTCCGTTCCCCTTTCCTTACGCGTTATAATTATAAAATCTCCAATTCCCCATCCAAAACATGTGATTCTTCCCAATTGATTCCAATATCACGTATGACATACACCAAAAACGTAACCAAATAAACGACAATAACGGGTATTTAACTACAATAGACTACAATCACTGATAAATGAAAAAACCCGATTTCTCCTCGAGAAACTGGGTCCTTCCTTAGTAGCGGGGATCCGATTCTCTACTAATGACTTTGGACTCATTCTTTAGCTCCTTTTGGCTATTTAATCTATCCAAAGTCTCTCTTATTTTAACAGACTAATCGCTCCAACTTGTTCTGACGGGCTACAAATGATACTAATTCACCAACCTTAGAAGTTGAATTGACCGGTGGTGCATTACCACATCAATTTATCTTGGGTGATAACTATCCAAATCCATTTAATCCTACCACAACAGTTGAGTTTAAACTTCCTATCGGTATAGACGTTACATTGAACGTTTATAACTTGCTGGGAGAAAAAGTAGCAACAATATTTAACAGCTACGCTCAACCTGGTAACTATAAAGCTACATGGAATGGATTAGACAACAATGGAAATCAAGTTCCAAGTGGC
>JAUWFQ010000161.1 GCA_030606865.1 bacterium | reverse complement strand
AATACGGAAGAGTTTACCAGCTTCCACGAAAATATGATGGTTTACCTGCTAAATATGAGGCAGTTGGCAGACCGGAATATGGACAGGAATTTTCCTCCAAACAGAATCAGGCATATCAGTTCTACAATATGGGAAAACAGTGGAAGTTTTTTGTCAACTATCAGATTAAAAAGATGTATTGGCGATATTTTTTATGGCAATTTGCAGGACGCGGTCCATCAACTGATTCAGGTGTTACAGCTTTCGGTGCGAATATTACTCAAGATGGTGTAAAATGGATGCAATTTGGTTTGCCGCTCGCTTTTTTGCTTGGACTTGGCGGTATGTATTATCACTTTCAACGTGATAAAAAAGCTGCTTTTACCATCTTAACATTATTTTTTATTACCGGTTTAGCGCTTATCATGTATCTGAATCAGGATAATCCGCAACCACGTGAACGAGACTATTCATACGTTGGTAGTTTTCTGGCATTTTCGATCTGGATTGGTATTGGAGCTGCGGCAATTGCTGAAAAAACTTTAAAATATATAAAAGAAAAAGAATTGGCAACCCGCCTTGCAGGAAGTACGATAATTTTACAAATCCTGCTTATTCCGACTGTTATGCTTTTTGCGAATTATCATGAACATAATCGTAGTGGTAATTATGTTGCCTGGGACATGGCGTACAATATGTTGCAAACATGTGAACCGAATGCTATAATATTCACCAATGGGGATAATGATACATATCCGTTATGGTATTTGCAGGAAGTAGAAGGTGTGCGTAAAGATGTTACAGTGGCAAATTTGAGTTTGTTAAATACACCATGGCATATTAAACAATTACGCGATTCACGACCAATCGGGGAGCGTTTTATTAATTTAACTGATGCACAAATTGATGAACTTTCCTATGGATTGCAAGCTTGGCAAGAGCAAAAAGTAAGAATTCCTATCGACAATGATGTTTTAAATCCGGATGGTTACATTGAATGGAATCTTAAACCAACCTATGCAGGGCAAGCTCTTAAAACTCAAGATTTGATGGTACTGAGAATTATTAATGATACAAAATGGAGATATCCAATTTATTTTGCGGTCACAGTTGGAAATGAAAATAGAATTGGTTTAGATAATTATTTGGGTATGGAGGGGTTAGCCTTCCGATTAAATAGTCATAAAATATCTTTAGTTGATAAAGAAAAAATGATAGCCAATTTAATGACTGATATTGGAGATGTTACTTGGTCAAAAGAGTTTATTCCATCATCATTTGTTAAAGGCAAAGCAGATCCAAATAAAACAGGTTGGTCAAGAGATTTCCAAACAGGGTATATGTTTAGAAATTTGGGGAATGAAGATGTTTACTATAGTAGTCAAATAATTAGGCTTATGCAAAATTATAGGAGTGGTTATTTGCAGTTAGCGGTTGTTTATTATTTTGAATATCAAGGTATGCTCAATGATTCTTCTAGAAGACCGGAGGAAATTGAAACTGCACGACAGAAGGTGCTCACTGTATTGCAAAAGATGGATAAAAATTTACCGCAAGCAACCATACCAATAACAAGCAATGACCACTATTTCCAAATTGGGCATCTATATAGTAGGATTGGTGAAAAAGATGTTTTTAGGTCAATTTTAGAAGATCTAAATAAACGTAAAAACGTCTCAGTTGAAGAAAAATTAAAATTTGGACAAGCTTACATACAAGAACTAAATGATTTTGATAATGCTGTAGATATCTTTAAAGGATTGTATGACAGTTATATAGATGTCGAAAACCTTGTTAGAACAAAAGGAATAAAAAAAGCAGGATTAACCCAATCGTCCTGGGAAAGGTGGCAAAGACTGTATTCTGAGATTGTTTCATCTTTAGTACTTACCTATCGTTCTTTAGAATCGTGGGAACCGATGGAGTCAGTTTTAAATGATTGGTTGGATAGAAACCCGAATGATTTTAATGCAAAAGAGATGTTAAATGATGTGCGAAAAAATATTCCTTCAAATAGTTCAGATAGTATAGGATCAATTTTTAATTAACTGATATATAAAAAATGCAGCCGTTAGTATCTATAATAATCCCGCATTGGAATGGTATTGATATAATTACGGAATGTCTTGAATCACTTCAAAAGGCAACCTATTCTAATTTTGAAATAATTGTCGTAGATAACGATTCTTCTGACGATAGTGTTAATCACATAAGGAAATATTTCCCTAAAGTTATCATTTTTGAAAATAGCCGGAATGAAGGATATTCCGGAGGGTGTAATCGTGGTTCAGAAATTGCTAAAGGAGAGTATTTATTATTCCTAAATAACGATACAGTGCACCAACCAAATTGGATTGAACCGCTTGTTAGTTTATTAGAAAAAAATCCAAAAATTGCGTCTGTTCAGCCGAAACTACTGAATTACTATCAGAAAAATTTATTTGATTATGCCGGTGGCGCTGGTGGAATGATGGATATTCTTGTTTTTCCATTTGCGCGAGGGCGGATTTTTACAGAACAGGAAATTGATACAAATCAGTATAATTTAAAAGAAAAAATATTTTGGTCGTCTGGTACAGCTTTTTTAGTGCGTAAAACTGCGTTTGAAAAAGCCGGCAAGTTTGATGAATTATTTTTTGCTCATATGGAAGAAATCGATCTGTGTTGGAGATTTCATTTATTAGGTTTTGATGTTTGGAGTGAACCAAGTAGTGTAGTTTATCATAAAAATGCGGTTTCTCTACCAATGTATACTGAAAAAAAATATTACTTAAATCATCGTAATTCGCTTACAATGTTACTGACAAACTATTCTTTACCTTTAGCTATTTATGTATTGCCGATTAGGTGGGCTTTAGATATAGTTGCAATAATCTATGCTATATTAAAGGGAGATTGGAAACATATAAAAGGTATTGTAAGAGCTCACGCCTGGATAGTGTTTCATCCAAGAAAATTGTTTAATAAGCGAATTAAGGTCAATGCTGTCCGGAAGGTAAAAGATAAAACTATCTTAAGAAAAATGTACAGCGGAAGTATAGTGTTTGCACACTATATTTTAAGGAAAAACCGTTATTCAGTGCTTACTGATAAACCGCGCTCGTAGATTTCTTTATTGTCGGGATCTAATTCTATCAAATCGTTAAGGATTGAATCTAATCGTAAAATCGAAAGGATTTCTGTCAATCTCTCAGCGTGTCCATTCATAAACAGCATTGTGTAATGATCGCGTGGCGTTTGGCTATGAACTTCATCGAGCCCGGTAACCATTTGATGAAACTGTTTGGTAGCGGACTCCAATTTCCCATATTCAAATAATTCTATGCCATAGTAAGTTGCCAAACGGACATTGCGTAATCCGTGATTACTACTCAAAAGGTTTTCAGTTCGTATTCTTTTGGTCCATCCTCGTTGATAATCCGATGCTGCTCCGCGTAACGCTATCGCCCGGGCGATTTCATAAAACCGATTTCCACCTTTTGGTTCATATGTATCTACTTCTCCGGCAAGAATAATATTAGCGTAAAACGCTAAAAAACTCGATAAAGGATTGAACAGAACTGCAT
>JAUWFQ010000142.1 GCA_030606865.1 bacterium | reverse complement strand
TAAAACACCGTACAAAACAAATATTGGAATTCATTTCCGACATCGGCTGGGAAAAGATATGCATGCTCCCGGATATTATATACATATTGCTCCCGATGAAATTTTTATTGGAATTGGTACTTGGCATCCACCATCCGATGCATTATTACAAATTAGAGAGCATATTGCTGAATATCCGAAAAAGTGGTTAACTGCCCGTGATGACAAACAATTCAGAAAAGAATTTGATTTATATGGAGAAAAGTTGAAATCAGGACCGCGTGGTTTCCCAAAAGATCATAAATTAATTGAGGATTTAAAATGGAAAGATTTTATTGCTGTTCGAAACTTAAATAAAAGTGATATTCAAAATGAAAATTTTGTAGAGTTGAGTAGCCGGTTATTTAAGACAGCAACTCCCTATATGAAATTTTTATGCGATGCGTTGGGTGTGCCATATTAATATTTTCATCCCTATGGTTCTCCCCTCAAGGGGAGACATTGTCCCCCTTTGAAGGGGGATTCCGTGGGATTACAACCCTATTTATGATACAGTTCCTTTATCGTTTCATTTTAAAGTAGCAATATATTTCCGGATTTCAATTACAAGTTCAGGTCCATGCGCATAAGTATTCGTTTCCATATCAAGGAAAACACTGTTCGGCAGCATTTTACCCATTTGTATTAAATTTTGTGGTTCATGGAGTAAATCTTTTGTAGCACCAATTATTAATATTGGTAATTCAATGTGTTCTAATATATCCCAAACCTTGTATTTTGCTAAAGCTAAAGCACCCGGTTTTAATTTTTTTGGATCGGCAGCATCTAATGCATTGCTATATTTTTCATATTGAGCACGATCAGATTCAATATCTAAGCGAAATTTTCGCAAATACCACTTAACAAACGGTTTGAGGATCGCATATAGCCGCGTCCAAAATAAGTGAATTATGATTAACCACCACCACGGTGCGCGATATTCTGCATTTGGTCCTAGTAATGCGAAACACAGTGGAAGTTTTTCTAAATCCTTATAACTCTCCAAGATAGCTGTGCCACCCAGCGAACTGCCAAACATTATATATTTATTTTTCTGTAATCCAAAAATCTCTACCAACTTAACTAAATCCGTCGCGATTGCTTTAACACTAAAGTCCTTTGTTCCATTTACTTGCGATGAAACTTTTTCTCGAGTTTCTACATAAATTATATTAAAATCTTTGGTCATTTCTTGAAGAACTAACTTCCATCCCTTCATCAATGAAATCCACCCGGCAATAAATAATACAGTTGGTTGTGTAGTTTTCTTATGCGGATGAAATTCAATTACTCGTAAGGATACATTATCGGAAACCGATACCATTTCTTCAGTCCATTTTGTTCCGGGAGCACAATAATCAGATATATTCTCTGATGATGAATTTGAAATTGTCATTACGTTTTCTATTTATATTACAATATTTATAGCTTGTTTAAGAATTGAATATTTTGCGGGTGGGTACCCTGCTGATTCACCATCCATCTCTATATAAAAATTGCGATTGGTATCAAATTTTAAAATCGTACAGTTTCGATGATGGGCAGATTTTTTATTTAACGCAGTTCCAGCATATAGAGCAGGAATTAATCCTAATAATTTTAATTTTGACGTTCTATCAACTAAAACAACTGTAAGTTTTCCATCATCTTGTTTCGTTTCAACATTATAATACATGCCACCACCAAAATAAGGCGTTTTAAAAACTGTAATATTAGTGATCTCTGTAAAATGTACCTCTTCTTCATCGAATTGTAATTCGCAAGATATAGGTTTAAATTGACTAATAGCTTTGATACCAGCCATTATTGCAGCAGCATCAACACTCCATCTTTTTATTTGTTTAGATAATCCTCGGACATTATTGTATTTTTCATTTGCCAAACTGATGACACCAATGCTGGAGTTATTGATAAAATAATTTGTTACCGGATTTCCGTCACTGTCATTACATTCAATTTTACCGATATCGACAGCAAATAAATCGTCCGATAAAATCAATTCAATGTTCGACTTTGTATTAGGATATTTTTTTGCAAAATCACAACTGCTTCCTGCCGGAATTAGTATTAACTGTAATTGATTGGGAGCTTTACCGTTTTCCATTATTCCTTGCAATACTTCATTTACAGTTCCATCTCCACCAAATACCGCAATGCGACGATAACCACGCTCTAACATATCACGAGCTATTTTTGTTGCATCTTTTGGTGTTGTAGTAAATTGGTAATCAAATGCAACATTATGCGCAATTAATTCCTCATATAGCTTTGACCACTTTTCGTGCGCCAAGCCAGCACCGGCGGCCGGATTACAAATGAAAAATACTTTTTGTGATATTTGTTTATTCATTAGTGACTTGATTTTATTTCATGGATTCCATAAGCTTTCGAAGTTTTTCTACTACCATTCCCTGTTCAGATATTTTTTTCTTGTTTTTGGCTTGGTCTTTTAAAATTGATTTGTTTTCTTTTTCCGCTTTTTCAATCTTTTTTATCGACTTATCAATCGACTTTAAATTATTTCCATATTGATCAACCAATTTTCCTAATTTCTTTTGTAGTTTTAACAATTTCTTATTCGCTTCTTCATATTCCGGTGAAACTTCTCCTTCATTAATGGAATCAGAAAGATTGCTAAGGATTTCTTCAACAATTAGTCCTTGCTCCGATATACTTTCCTTTGTTTCTGCTTGTTTTTTCAAATTTGATTTGTTTTCTTTTTCCGCCTTTTTAATCTTTTTGGCATGTTTTTCGATAGATTTAAGATTATTGTCATAATTTTCGTTAAGCTTTTTTTGTTTCTTTTGTAGTTTAACAAGTGTTTTTCCCTCCGTCTCAAATTCGGCTTTTACTTTAGTCTTCTCAACAACAAAAACAAATTTTTCTAAATAATTTTCGATGATCCCATAATTATCACTTTGATTGGACGATGAAAGAAATTCCTCATTTGAAATAACACACAATTGTAATAAAACATTTTTCTTTTTTTTATCTAATTTCATATACCAATCAACCGGGTTGGATAGCCCATTTAAATTCACACCTATTGTTATAAACTCACCTTTTTTCTTGTTGGGCTTACCAAATGATTTGGTATATAGCTTCCATTCACCTTCAACCAATTTTTTATCAACATCAATTAAAATCAATCGCAATGCGTTGTGCTTTCCCATCCTAAACTCTACCATACTTTCTGTAACTTGAGCAATAATAAAAGAAGTTAATATAAAAGTGCTAATTAAATACTTGAAATATTTTTTCATCAGATTTTCCTCCAAGTAAAATTTAATATATATATTTTATTATAAACAGTACAACTTTTGAACCATGTACAATGTCCTAACTTTTGTTAAATTAGAGTAGTCAAATTCAATATTGTAGTAAAACTCATAATTCCATAGGAGTAGTAATGGTAAAAAGAATTATAACTCTATCTTTATTTATATTGAACCTGTTGCCTGCTCAAGGCCGAAGCTTACCTACATTTATCTATGGACCTTCAGCCACCTCATATACGCTGGAAGGAGATAGTGTTACAATAAAGAAATTAAAATTGAGTAAAAGATTATCAGATGATTTATGTATAGCTTCCGGTAAAGATAAAACATTCATATTAGTTTGTGAAGAAACACTATTGGAACTCCAACCTGAATCTAAAATAGTGATTGATAAATCCAATTCATATCTCAGGATAATTAATGGTAATGTAATTATACACCAGGAAGAGGATATTAATACATTTTGTTATAATGTAGTTGTTGATAATGGCGCTATTGGTTACATCGGTTCCGACAAATTAAAATTAAGTATTAATTATAAAGACAATATTCTTTATAATGGTACTTTTTATCCGAGAACCGATTATATATTAGTAAATAAGGACTTTATTAAAGAAACTCGCAGAGACGGAAGATATATATTTTCGCTTATTTATCAATACGATTTACCAGCGCTACAAAAAGAATTTAATTTACCGAGTAAACGACATCGTAATTTTCAATTTTCTACAAAAGAAAAAACTGGTAATGCGAGTTATAGATCAGACTCATATTTTCACGCCGGTAGTTATTTAAAATTGCGTATGCAAGAATTTGAACTCGTTTACAATTTATGGATTGCAATATCACCGAGCGCAGGATTCTATACAAAAAATTGGGACGAATGGCAGGATATAATTAATAACATTTACCATCTACAAATATTTCATCCTTCAGATCCATTATTCTTACGTATTGGAATGATAGAAAAACTTGAATTTGGTCGGGGATATTTAGTTGACAATTACAATAATACGGTGATATTACCTTTTGAAAATTTAAGTGGCCTACAGATAAAAGCCGGTAATCGAAATTTCATGGCAAATTTATTTTTAAATGATTTAACTAGACCAAGGATTGGAGGGATTTACTTCAATAAAAGGGTTTCGAAAAGATTCAATGCAAATTTTACTTATGTGGGCGACTTCAACCAATATTCAAATA
>JAUWFQ010000119.1 GCA_030606865.1 bacterium | reverse complement strand
GGTTTGTTGCTTAAAATCAGTAAAAGTAATTTTATTTTTTAAGATAAATTGGACGGAATCACTATCTGCTATCTTCCGAGTAAGATTTGTAATGACAAATATTGAATCAGCAGGATTATATTCCAGTATATCTCCCTTTTTGTATCCTCCGAAAGAAACTGTGCTATCAATTAGAGCAACATTTACTCCTTCTGGAAGTGAGGCTTTTATTTTTATATAGTTATGATATTTTTTCTTATCTAATGGTACCTCTTCAAATAGAGTTGTAAAAACACTGGTTATCACAGCAGATCCTACATTAATTTCATGCGGTATAGTGAAATCTTTGTCTTCAGCAATCCGTATAACAGCAGTATCTTTAGTTAATTTATCCTGAATTATGGACTTTACTTCCTCCGGTAATCCAAAAAGACCGGGCTTTAAAAACCATAAAACGTTTAACAGAAAGAGTAATCCCCCACCTAAATAACCAAGTGCAAAACCTTTAGCAGAAACATAATCAATTTTCTTTTCATCCGCGACATCTGTTAATAGACCATCATAAAAAACATTAGCACCGGAGAATCCTACAGTACCCAATACATAAAGAAAGACAGCCAGAACCCAATTCCCGAATTCCACCATAAATAAGCAGCCCGTAAGAAGAACTCCCATATATGCGAAAAAGATAAGAAACTTCTTTTTACCTGCACTCTGGTCAGCAATTGCACCAAGTATAGGCGCCATTAAAGCAACAACAAGAGATGCAATAGAATTCGCCAAACCAAGTAAAGCAGTGCTTTCGTTTACATTCGCACCTGCACTCCAATAGGTTTTAAAGAAAATAGGAAAAAAGCCTGCCATAACAGTAGTAGCAAATGCAGAATTTGCCCAGTCGTACATTACCCAGCCAAAAACCTTTTTATCCTTGGTCAACTTAACATTTACCATTCTTAAACATTTTTATGTTATCATTAATACTTTTAGATTGTCTATTGTCTATTTATTATTGTTGATTGATTATTGGTCATAAGTCACTTTTAACTTTTCCGTTAGCTGATTTAACTTTAGTCACTTTTAATTGTCGATTGTCTGTTATTTTATCTAATCTTTCCATTTTTAAATCGTCAATCCATCAACATTTCATTATGATGGAAAAGTTTTTAATCTTCAATCCGACAGTTGAAAAACAATTCGTCAATAGTCAATAGTAAATAGTCAATTAAAAAAGATATCCAATATCAATATATAGTTGGCTGCCTGCTTCTTTTGAAAATCCCATATCCGCATAAACGATAAAATTTTCATTCCACGCAACATGCAGACCAATCCCCTTGCCATCATGCATATTTTTTATACCGCTTTCAGAATCATTTTCATGCCAGACTCTACCAAAGTCATAAAATACATTTGTTGCTAAATAAAAATTCTGATTAGCGAATGAAAATTCATAAAACCTATATCGCAATTCCATATTGACAAGAAACTTGGTTGTGCCGATATAACGGTTTTTAAATACACCGCGAATGGTGCGGTATCCGCCAAGCCCCTCATCATAGCGAAACGAACTGCCAATCGGATAGTACATAGTATAAGGTGCATCACCGAAAATATTCTCAACTAAAATGCGGTTGGCATAAACAAGTTTTTCCAGAATCCGGAAATAACGACGGTCTGTGAATGTTAAACGGAGGAACTGATAATCGCTGCCAAGTAATTTTGTATACCACTCGGCAAGAATATCGGTCCAAATTCCACAATTGGGAGCCGGCTCGTTATCTCTTGTATCGTAAATTAAACCCAGCTTAATGAAATTGTTAAATCCACCTTCAACATCACGATCTTTAAGAAAACCATTCTCAATATCTTCACCGTATTTAGTAATAATTCCTTCATTCTCATTTTCTTCAGATTTAGAGTGGATAACTCCAAGACCTGCCAGCGCAGATATTTTTGGTCTTCCGTCAGCACAAAGTGTTATTGCTTTCTGTAAATTTGCAATTAAAACTACTGCATCACTTTGCACAGTATAATAATGCTTTCCACGAAAAGTGTATAGAGTATCACTGTCATTATCGGTTTCTATATAACTAGGGTGATACTCGGAATCATTACCCAACCCAAAATAGGGATAATAATCTTCGGTTTTATAACAAAAACGAACATTTAATCTAATCCCATTCCCTAAAAGGTAAGGAGCGTCAAAAAAGAGTGTATGATCCTGTTTACCTCCTGTTGTAAAGAAAATAATTGTATTGATTTTAAAATAGTAGGGTGAATAACCGCCGGTACCATAATTAAATAAATCAAGTAGAATACCATATCCAAAACCGTCATCCGCATTGTAATTCAGAGCGGGAACTCCTCCCCATCCCCAGCCAGTTCGCTTTTCAGACTGTGATAATCCTAAATTAAAAAATACAAGGATCATTGCAACAATGACAATTCTTCTCATAATACCACCAAAATTATAACAGGAGAAACTATTAAATAATTTCTCCTGTTTTACATTTAATTAATATGGCATCAAATACCAAAAACTAATTGCATACTAAAAAATTAGAATTTGTAATTGATTCCTATAGCAAAACCAATGGCCGTTTTATTATACTTTTCTGCAAAATCCACCATTAATCCGGATCCGCCAAGATTATGCTGATCGTCTTTTTTCCCTTCCTGATAAAAACAGTTTAAAACACCCAAATTGACTTCAAGATTTGGCATTACAGAATATGCAGCTCCAAAACCGATTGTGTTAGAATTGAGACTATAACTGAGATCCGACTGATAATCCTCCAGTGCACCGCTCTTGGAATATAAATAACCAAAACTGGCTCTAAGCTTCTCACTAACAGTATACTCCAATGCAATCCCAACTTCATAATCATCTTCCACATCCTCTTCTTTTCCATCCCAGTCCACGCCCGTATTCATGTAGTAATTAAGATCAACCTCAGCTCTCAGTTGAGGCAGTACCATGTATGAAACGCCAACTGCAAACATTGCCGGCATATCAGCATTTGTCTTAGCCTTATCCGGATATAATCCAGTATCATCTTTCTTCGTATCATTCTCTAATTCAAGTTTTGTGATATGCTCATATCTAATTCCAATATTGAGTCCTTCCATTGGGGAAATATTAAGACCAAAAACCGGTGTGAAACCCGATCCCTTCTGAGCAGCATCTACTTCTTTATCACCAGTTTCGACAGCTTTCGCTGTCATTGCATCAGCAGAAGCATAAGCCTCCGCTGCACCTGCCAAATATTGATCAGCTCCAGCTTGGTAGGCAGCTGCATATGCCTCATAGCCGACTCCAAGGCTGGTAAAATAATCAGCTGAATCCTGATAAACAGCAGCCATAGCAGTAGCTCCATCTCCTCCTACCGTATACTGAGCAGCCGCTCCAGTAAAAAATGTTGACGCAGTCATCCAGGTACCAGGGTTTATCGAAATATCCTTTAAATGACCTTTATAATTATTTAAAGCGGAGACATATCTCCCACCAACCGAAACTGAGAGCATATCGTTAATTTTATATGCCACTCCTGCCTGACCGCCAAAGTATATAGAAGAGCCTTCAAAAGTCACATCAAGATCATATTCAGTGACTCCCTGTGCTGCCAATCCGGGTACCAGGTCGGATACAGGCAATTCAAATGACGGAAGTCCTTTTTCAAAGTTTGCACTTCCACCACCTCCAATAGGTTGAAATCCTGCTGCGAATGCGAGTTTTTCCATCTTATAAACTGAATAGAAATTTGGAAAAAGTAGCGCTTTAACATCTCCGGTAAAAGTGCTTTCATTGAGATACTGATAATTGTTGTTGATCTCCTTTGTCTGGAAAATTGACTGATTACTAAATGATAGATGCAATCCATTGCACAGTTTTGTTATACCGGCAGGGTTAAAATATGCCGCATCCACTTCAGTCGTAGCATTTCTGTTTAATGTTCGTACGTACGCCGCGCTGTGGTTGGTATTAGTAACAATACCGCCTCCAAGCGCAATGCTGAACACCAACAAAATGACCAATGGGGTAAATCGTAACGTCTTCATAATTTTCTCCTCCTTTTTTTGTTTAAACAAAAAGGATCGGCACAGTGGAAATAAAAATGACTAAAGAAAATTCACCGACCCTTTCCTTCACTATCCCCATAAATTTTAAGTATTAAACTGATTAAAAATTGCCCTTTTTCTACCCGTCCTCACTATTGGTTCTGAATATAAGAAATAATTAATGAAAAAAAACAAAAAACATTTTGATCTCATCGTACATTTGTTTTGAAAGTTCTTTCTCAAGTGACCTTCCCTTCCAATAGATGGTTGATAATCAAAACATCCATTGGTAGAACATAAAAACTGCTCCATAGACAATAAACTACCTAAATCGATAGTTACGCTAAGTATTACCCTATAAAATAACATTTGTACCATATGATTGTTCACCAGTTTCAGAGGAGTATAATTACCAAATACTCCTCATTTTTAACCATGTATAAAGGGAAAAAGCAAAAGTAAAGTTAGAAGGCTTTTAAATCGGGTTTTATTAATGTATAATTAATTATCTCGTTCAATTTTCTACAATTAATTTTTTCTGATTCAAAGATTAAAATGGCAATTCTATATCGAAATCGATAGTTATGTCTATACCTCTTTCGATCTCATTTTCATTAACTTTAATTGACTCGAATGATAAAATGGAATGTGGTAATTTATAAAGTCCAATAGGGACAAAATATTCAGGATGCGCCGAAAGGGAATCTCGAGGCAAAAAGAGAATATCTGATATGGGAATTTTTATACCAGCAACTCCTACTATGTATATTCCGGGCAATGTTTGAATAAAGTACGATTGTTCATTTTTGTTGGTATCGATGGGATCACTGAAAGCTATTAGATTAGTAAAAAATGAATCAATAGATGAATATTGTTGAAATTTAGCAGTAATAATGACTGCTCCTTTTAGAGAATCTGGCCATATTACTTCGCCTGATAGTGAATCAATTGGAATAATAATTTTTCCTTCGAATCCCTCAACCGGATCTAAACCCTTTTCGCAATTAACAAATAGAAGCAGTCCAACAAGTAATGTAGAATACTTTTTTTTAATTTCACATTCCCCCATTTTTTAAATTAGTTAGCAACACCCTTCACTAAAATTTAAATTAATGTTTTGAACATTAAAAGGCTATAATATTTTGATATTTTTTGATATTTCAAGAAATCATATAAAATGTATTGATGAGAATTCATATTAAATATACATATTTCTCATTCTTATTAAAATTGGAATTTCTTCACGGCTGGTTCTATAAAGTTTCAGCCAACCATTTTTTTCCCATTCTTTCAAACTCATTCAAATTCCCAATAACAAATATTTTTGGTGTCTTATAAATATTAGTTAAAAAATGATCGTGCTCTTTTAGCCGTTGATTAAATTCAGTCATTGTAATGATGGAAAAATTAATTTCACGGCTCAGTTTTTCTCCAATACTAATCATTGAACCTGAAATCTTCCGTGATTTTACGTCACCTAATATCATCAGATCAACATCACTTCCTGCGGTAGCATTCCCGTTAGCAAAAGATCCATAAACAAAAGCAAAATCGATTTGTGATACGTAATCATGTAGCGCTTTGGCAATAATATCTTTTACACCAGCTGTTTTAATAAAAATATTTTTTAGATCATTAAAAAGTGGATGCTG
>JAUWFQ010000112.1 GCA_030606865.1 bacterium | reverse complement strand
ATTAGTAAATGTGATGAATCCAAGATGTGATAAATCAATGTATTTTGTTACGATCTCACCAAGAATTTCTAAAAGTTGGTGTTCAATTCTTTCAGTACGTTTGTACGGTTTTTCTGTTCTCAAGATTCTTCAAGCTTCCGTTTTATTTTAATAATTTCATAAACTTCTATGATATCATTCTCAATATATTTTTTTACGCCTTCTAAACCAATACCGCACTCTAAACCTTCTTTAACTTCCTTAGCATCATCTTTAAAGCGTTTTAGCGATGTTATAGCTTGTTTATCATATAGAACCTCATCGTCACGTATTAGACGCGCTATTGCATTCCGTGTGATAATTCCTTCTTCCACTTTTGCCCCCGCTATAAAGCCAATTTTTGGAATTTTAAATTGTGTTAGTACGATTGCTTTTCCAACTATTTCTTCTTTTAGTTCAGGTTCTAACAATCCTTCCAATGCAAGTTTAATTTCTTCAACTGCCTTATATATAATTTTGTAAGATCTTATTTCAACACCGGTACGTTTTGCCTGTAGTTTGGCATTAGATCCGACCTGCACATTAAATCCAACTATTACGGCTTTGGAAGCTTCAGCAAGCAACACATCCGATTCAGAAACCATACCAACAGATTTATGAATCACATTTATACCAACTTCTCCGGTATTTAGCTTCATAAGTGTTTCACCTAATGCTTCGATCGATCCATCTACATCACCCTTAATAATAATCGGCAATTCTTTCATACTGCCTTCTTTGATCATCAATGACATAGAATCTAAAGTATAAGCAACAATTTTCTTTTGTTCAATTTCGCGACGACGACGTTGTCTTTCGCTTGCGATACGCTTCAAGTCGCGTTCATTTTCTATTGTTACAAATACATCAGCTGCTTGCGGTACTTTTTCGAAACCAAGTACTTGTACTGCATCAGAAGGGTAAGCTATTTTAATTCGTTGCCCCCTCTCATTCATAATTGCACGAACTTTACCTGAATAATTATTACAAAGGAATGGCTCTCCTATCTTAAGAGTACCTTTTTGAATAAGTACAGTTGCGACGGGTCCATACCCTTTGTCAAGCCGGGAATCAATCACTGTTCCTTTAGCAAGGCAATCTCTATTTGCTTTTAACTCAAGCATTTCAGCTTCAAGTAAGATTGCGGATAGTAGGTCATCAATTCCATCACCTTTTTTTGCAGAAGTAGGAATGCTTTGCACCTTTCCACCCCAATCTTCAACCAATACATTATGATCTGCTAATTGCCGTTTAACGCGATCAATATCTATTCCGGGTTTATCAATTTTATTAATGGCAATTACTAATGGAGCGCCAGCGGCTTTTGCGTGATCAATTGCTTCAATTGTTTGAGGCATCACAGCATCATCCGCAGCAACAACAAGCACTACAATATCTGTAACTTGTGCTCCCCTGGCTCGCATTGCTGTAAAAGCTTTGTGACCGGGTGTATCGATAAAGGTAATTGTTGTACCACTATCTGTTTCGACTTTATACGCCCCAATATGTTGTGTAATTCCACCGGATTCTCCCGCAACAACGTTCTCATTTCTTATATAATCTAAAATTGAAGTTTTCCCATGATCAACGTGTCCCATTACTGTTACAACAGGGGATCTTGGAACGGCATTTTCAATATCTTCTTCAGTTTCTTCAAAAGAGAACAATTCTCCCCCATCTGAGATTTCTTTTTCGATAGTAAAACCGAATTCTTCAGCTAATAGTTCTATCACATCCCATTCGAGCCTTTGATTTATAGTAGCCATCATACCAAGACCAAAGCATGTTTTAATAATTTCTCCTGATGGAACATTTAAAATATTTGATAGTTCGTCAACGCTTGAAAATTCTGATATTTTTACTATATTAATACTATCAGATGTTTTTAGATCATCTTTTTCAAAGCGATCTTTTTTATATGATTTTTTCCTTTTTCGTGAATCAATTTTTGCTAAAGTTTGGCGGACACGATCTTTAGTTTTTTGTGTAGCTGTAGTATCTTTTTTCTCAACTGTACTACCTCTTTTTACACCTACTCCGCCCCGTGGTTGTATAGTAGATAAACTTATTTTTCTAAGTTTATGTTTTTGCGATGGTTGAACTTTTGAATCCTTGCTTTCTTTGACTACTATTTTTTTCTTTTTGTCGTCGATTGTTTCTAAATCATCAGAAATTGTTATAGCATCTTTTTCTGGCAAATTATTCTCAATTGTCGCTGTTTTAAGATCTTTTTTTCTTTTTTCTTCTTCTACTCTTTTCTTTTCTTCTTCAATTTTCTGCTTTTTTGCTATCTCTTCTTCTTTGGCTTTCTGATCTTCTTTACTTTCTAATTTTCTTTGTTCATCTAGTGATAATAATTTTAATTTTTTACTGGTAGTTTGTCTTTCCTTAGCACGAATATCATGTATTTCTCGTCGAACTTGATCTTTGCGGTATCGTTCTACATTGGCTTTGTCTTTTGCAAATTCCGATAAAATCAATTGATGTGTATTTTCATCAACCGGAGACATATGGCTTGTGACTTCAACACCTTTATTTTTTAGAAAGGATAAAATTTCAGTATGAGAGATATTTAACTCTTTAGCGATTTGAAATATTCTAAGTGGTCGATTAGCCATCAATTAATAGTATCCTACTTTATTATTCCTGATTCTCTTCAGTTAAATTATCCTCAGTATCTTCAGAGTTATCAGATTCATTATCAACTTCTATAAAGGATTGAACAATATTATAAATTTCTTCCAAACTATCTTCTGTCACACCATCAGCTGTGAGCAATTTATTCTCGTTTGCAGCTAATAATGCTGCTACGTTATTTATGTAAATCTCAGATAATCCTTGGATTGCATCTTTTGGAAAATTAGGTAAACTTTTTAAAGAAATTTCCTGATTTTTAAGAAAAGTTTCATATTCTTTGGCATTATAGGCATCAATCCGGTATTCGGTCAATTGTGAGGCTAAATTGATATTAACGCCACCTTTGCCAATAGCTGTTTCTAAATCATCCTTATCAAAGATTGCAACACAATATTGTCTATCATCATCAATATGTAATTCTATTGGCTTTGCAGGTGACAAGGCACGTGCAATAAGAACTTCAGGACGTTCACTAAAATTCACAATGTCAATCTTTTCGTTGTTCAATTCACGAACAATGGCTTGAATACGGCTTCCGCGCATTCCAACGCAAGCTCCAACAGCATCAATACGTCTATCATTGGAATTTACTATAATCTTCGCACGCTCACCGGGATGCCTGGCAATCTTTGTTATTTCTATTATCCCGTCTTCAATTTCGGGAACTTCCATCTCAAATAATTTGAATAAAAAGTGGTTATCGGATCGCGATACGATAATATCAGGACCTTTCGCTGTAATCTCAACAGACTTAATTACTGCGCGTGTTGTATCGCCTCGGCGAAATCTTTCAGTTGGAATTTGTTCTCTACGCGGCATCCGTAATTCAGCATGATCAATATTGATAAAAATATTTTCCCGTTGAACTTGATGAACAACTCCAATAACAATTTCGCCTACACGATTAGCATAATCTTCGTAAATATAATTTCTTTCTACATCTATAATCCGTTGAGAAAAGAATTGTTTGGCATGCGCAATAATTCTTCGGCTAAAGACGGTAGGCTCAATAACTTCAACATATGGATCTCCAACTTGCAAATCATTTAAGTCAGGATCTTTTTGTAACACTTCTTTGAGTGTAATTTCAATATGGGGCTCTTCAACTTTATCAACAATGGTTTTCTCGGAATAAATCTCTATTTCACCCTTGTCAAGATTAACTATGACACTGCAATTGGATGAATCACCATTTTGTTTTTCAATAATATATAAAAATAATTGTTCGATTATTGAACCAAGTTCAGTACGATCAATATTTTTTTCGCGCGCTATCTCAGAAAATACTTCGATTAATTCTCTATTTATCAAAATTCCTCCAATATTAACTAAATGACACTATGATTTTTGCCTGTTTAATATCGGTATAGTTAATATGACTAATTTCATCCTTCAATTGGATGAATATTCCTTTTTCATCTATATCTTTTAATGTTACTTTTATTGATTTAACAGAATCTTTAGTAATAAGTTTTAATTTTAACTGTCGACCAATATTTTTCTTAAATTGAAACGGTTGTTCTAAATTTGCAGTAATTCCTATAGATGTAACTTCCATTTTATAACCATTTGGAAAATATTTGTCAATTACCTCTGAATCACGAATTGTACGTGTAATATTAGCAATTTTATCGATGCTTATCGGATTTTCCGAATCAACAACGACTTTCACCAAATCTCTCTGATGGTTCTCTTGGACATCCATCAAATGAATCTCAGGATCTAGTAAATCTTTAATATTTTGTACTAATTCATCCATCTTATACAAACGAAAAGTGGGCAAATCACCCACTTTCCATCTCCAAATTTATCTGTTATTTAAATATTTTACAAGGAATTAACTGCTAATTTTACCCCTCGATACGTCCCTGCAGTTCCTCAGCAGTTTTTTTAATAGAAAATAAAATATTTTCTTGTTGTAATATATCATCAACAATTTTCTTTGCTTTATTAATTTTACCATTTTTAAATAACTGATTTGCTAATAATAATGACATTTCCTGATGATAAACTGTATTTTCAGAAATTTTTGTTCCTTTTTGTAAATATTTCTCTGCTTCCTCGCTTATGTTATTTTTTGTAGCAATCTCAGCTAATATCTTATAAGCAGTTGTCATCAATATTGTATTGTTACCTTTTTTTACATAATCATTTAGGTATTCATTAGCCGTTTCAATTTCTCCATCGTCAAAAGACATCTTACCAAGATAGTATTTTCCTTCAACACCGGCTTTAGTCCAGTCATAATCATCAACTAAGTTTTGTAGTTGAAATTTCGCATTCTCGATATCGCCAATATCTTGAGATAATAATGCCTTGCCAAGTAAAGCTTCCCCTTCTTTTCCTGAACTAATTCGATTATTGCTTATAAAATAAACAACTGCAATAACTGCGATAATACCAAATACTACTTGATAAAGTAATTTTTTATTATCTTGTAACCATTTTTGAGCATTACTGATAAATTCTAAAAATGGGTCTTTTTTAATTTCCCGCTTAGAAATCTTTCTTTTAGGTTTTAACATTTAATTCTCCCATTCAAAACAACATTTTTGTAGGCTCGAGAGGAATCGAACCTCTATCTAATCCTTAGGAGGGACTTGTTCTATCCGTTGAACTACGAGCCCATCACTTAAAATAACGTGCGGAAGTTACTGCAATACTTAATTTCTACAAAAGTAATATAGGTTACATTTTTTATGAAACAATCCTCATTATATTTCATAATATCACGGATAAACATTATGAAATATTTTAAAATATTATTAACATTAATAATCATCATTGGAGTAATCTCTTTAATGGCACAGACAAAAGAAAATAAATTCAATAAATTAACTTTAGAAGAGAAACATATAATTATAGACAAAGGAACAGAACGCCCTTTTACCGGCGAATATAATATGCTTTTTAAAAAAGGTATTTATCTATGCAAGCAGTGTAATACTCTTTTGTATCAATCCGAAGATAAATTCGATTCGCATTGCGGGTGGCCAAGTTTTGATGAGGAAATACCAGGTGCAGTAAAACGTATCCCTGATGCCGATGGTAGACGAACGGAGATTGTTTGTGCAAACTGTGGAGGTCATCTTGGACATGTATTCATAGGTGAAAATTTAACCGATAAAAATACAAGACATTGCGTTAATTCAATTTCATTAAATTTTGAACCAATGATTAATGAAAATAAAACTGAAAGAGCAATATTTGCCTCAGGTTGCTTTTGGGGAACTGAGTATCATTTATCTAAAGTTGATGGTGTTATTTCCACTACGGTCGGTTATACAGGCGGAATAAAAGATGATCCAACTTATAAGGAAGTATCAACAGGTATAACGGGTCATATTGAAGCGACGGAAGTAATTTACGATCCATCAAAAGTTAGTTATGAAGAACTCGCAAAATTATT
>JAUWFQ010000038.1 GCA_030606865.1 bacterium | reverse complement strand
ATTAGTAAGTTTAAAAAATTATTTTCTTTATTCTTGAGTCCCTTTTTTAATTCAATCTTTTCTTTTATTAGGTCCCATGTATTTTTTCCAGTTAACCCAAGTGAAAATGGAATACCAAAGCCAGGAATCAGACTAATTAATCCACCAAGTATCGTGATTGGTGTAGTTTGCTTAGTTATTTTTTTAACTTTCCCTTCGATTATTGATATTTCTTTCTTATGTCTATCAAATGCATCTTTTAAATTATTGTCAAGTTGCTCTGAAACTTCCAACAGTTCTTTATCACTTTTTGCTTTGATATCGGTTATACCATTCCGCAATATACTTCGTATATATTCTAATTCATTTTCTTCTCTCAATATTTTTATTGCTTTAAGAGGAATATTTCCAAGCCATTCAAACTTATCTTTTTGTAAAGCATTAATAATTGAGTAATCAATTCCTGAGCCACCTATTTCGTAATTAAAGAAAAACCATGGAATTGAATAATCATAAATTGGTTCCGCCTTTATTTTTTTACAAAAATATTTATGTTCCTGCACTCTTCTAAACTGAGAAGTAAGATACATTCCAAAATATTCTCCAACAGAATTAAGTTCGATAACTTTTTGCTGCTGTAAAAATGCAAAATTATCGAAAAATTTTGTTAGTGATTTAATATCTGTAAATTCACTTGGTAGCAATTCAATATTTTTAAATTTTGAATATAAATCTGAAACAGTCGGAGAATCATTGAAATACTTAGCAGCATCAATAATATTATCAAATTTAGTATTTGTGAGTTCGTTGATGTACACTGTTGATTTTTTATCAGCAATTTCTATCAACGAATGCATTTTCTTTTCTTCAAGGATATCAAGATTGATTGGAATAATTATTAGTATATTATATTGAGCATCCGCAAGTATTAAATCACCTAATTTCCATATATTGAATACATGACGAATAATTTGGTTAAGAAAATACTCCTTATCAACTTCTATGTTATTTCTAAATATTGTTAAATTGAGTATAGGATCAGGGATTATAATCGTATCAACATACATTGCGCTCCTTTTCACAAAGTCGCTGAAATCTGAAGGT
This sequence comes from bacterium, assembly GCA_030606865.1. Lineage (GTDB taxonomy): Bacteria > Fidelibacterota > Marinisomatia > Marinisomatales > JAHJCW01 > JAHJCW01. The sequence continues at coordinate 15,831 of JAUWFQ010000038.1, read as the reverse complement.
GTTAATGAACCAGAATAAATGCATCTGAGCGTGTTTTGCTCAGTTAAATAATTATAAATAGTTTTAGTATGTTTAGACCAAAATTCATTTATATCATCATCAATACTATCAATCGCATCATATATTAAATCAGAAATAATAGGATAATGTGCTATTTTCCTACCTAATTCTATATGACTTTTCTTGTCATCTGTTAAATAATGTTTAATACTTCCAAAATAGCTATCTATAATTTCAAAATATTCATTGTAAATCTCTTTAATTGATGATTGGTTCATGCTGTAATAAATTTCTTAATAAAAATTAGTATCAAAAATATATAAAATCCACTCAACTTCGTTTTTAAAAAATCATCCGATGAATCAGTGATTTATTCTCACGAACTTCCCTCTCCAACGTCATATTCTAATTTGTGGATGTCCCATTTACCGTGACCGGCTTTTTTCTCATATTTTTGCGCAAGTATCATGCGGTTGCCGTCGGTACGGAGATTTATATAAATTATTCTTAAAATAAGGAGAAATTATCTTACTTTAATAAAATCATGTCCAGTGTATCCGGGGCATTTACTAGCACGACCAATTGTTGCTCCACACCTTTCACAAACAAGAGGCACTTTAGTACTGACAAAATCATGACCTGTGTAGCCCGGACATTCGGTAGGTTCACCCGCGATTTGCCCGCATCTTTTACAATATATTATCTTATCTGATTGAGTGTAAGTGAATGTTTTTTCCATGCTTTTTCTCCTATATTATTATTTTATGTTAATTTATTATAATATTGATAAATATTTTAATCATTTAAGTTTTCTCCCAATTCTCAACTTCAATTTTTCTACCTCTCGAAAGGACAAGATAGCTTCGTATTGATAATATTAATAAAATAATTATTAATAGAATAATCGCTACAATACTTATATAAAAGGGAGTATTATCATTAATTTTTAAGGAAATAACTCCTGAGACACTATTCAACAAAAATAAAATTGGATATTCTAAATTTGAAAATAATCTTCCAATAATTGAAGTTTGTATTTTATGTTTACTCCCAAGTGTCTCCCAATGTAATCCCGGTAATTGTTTTTCGATTATTACCTCAACATATGCACCTGCACGAAAAACTGCTTTAATTCTTCGTATTTCATCTAACCATAAAGTTATTATTATTATTGATGAAGCAAAAAATATATATGAATTTTGTATTCCAAATCCTAAACCAATCACACCTAACGTAATAGTAATTGCATACTTAATGTTTAGACTTCTTCTTTCTAAATAATGTCTGATTTCGGCTCTTATTTGTCGATATTCTTCTAGTTTATTCTTTTTTTCTTCTTCTGTTAATTTCTTTTTATTCATATTAATATCTCAATAAAAACTCACTCAACTTCGCCCCTAAAAAATCATCCGATGAATCAGTGATTAATTCTGTCCAGATTGGAAAATGATCCGACAATTGATTCTTCTTCCAGGGATGTTTATAATATTTTACTAAATCATCAGGATTATCTAAATTTTTAGCAGTACCGCCGTAATGCTGTTTCATGAATTTCTTGTAAGTCTTTTCCTGTCCATCTTTATAAACATATTTAAACGGGTCAAAAACATTTCCGATTTCTTTCCCGGTTTCGTCTTTGACAATTTTGAAATAATTGTTGTCGCTCAAAAACATCCGATCATAAGCTTCTGTTACATTTTTTGAAACACTTGTGTCCACACCCTTCAGATTTTCCACTTCTTTAAATCCGGCATCATAAAATAGCCGAACGGTCGGGTCGTCCTTATCTGTTCCGTAATACAGATTCATATCACCAACAATGATCAGGTTTTCGTTCCAAAAACGTTTGTCGGAAAGTTTCTTTTCGATGGCTGCCAACAGTAGTTCCACTTCCTTTCTACGATATTCAATGTCGTCGTCACTCTCACCGGGATGCAGATGCAGATTGATCAGAGAGAATAATTTCCAACTTGCCTTAAATCCAGTAATGTACGGTGTGCGCTTGAGCTGTTTGATTTCGGAATTTTCTGTGAGTTTTTCCCATAAAATTATCTCACCGGCAACTCCGGCCAGCTCAATGCGTTTTTTATTAAATAGATAGGCGCTGCGTTCTGAATTTCCTTTAGAACCTTCGGTGATATCGTTCACCATGTACGCCCAATCTTTTCCTAACATACGCATTATTATATTCAGATCGTGTAACTGTGATTTTATCTCTTGAATAGCAACTAAATCAAAACGGTTGAGAATTTCAGCAATATAGAAATATGCTTCCGGCAGTCTCTGCGTAGTATGTCCAAATTCCTTAATGTTCCAGCTTCCGATTATTATATTTTTATCCGTCCTTTTTGGCGATATCTCATCATCGAGTCCTTTTCTGAGTGCTAATAGATTCTTTATTGCTCTTCTCTTTTCGGTGATTAACATTTTAGGGAAAATAAGGGCGTAGTCTTTTTTCATATAATCACTTTTCGGTCGTAAATCATTATACTCAGGCATGATATACCTCCTATCTTAAATAATATGACAGTAATTTTATTTTCTTACCGTGTAAAATTTAGTGATAGTGATGATTTATTACTATAATTTAATGATTTTTCGCCCTCACGTATAAAATTATAAATTGTGATAATGTTGCCAAATTGCTGCAATTTCCATTAAATATGCGATACCCACATGTATAACTATACCACCAAAAATATTTCTTTTCTCAAAAGCAATAACACCCAAAATAAAACCACCAAAAAATGAACTAATAGTTTCACCTAATGGTTTACCAAAATGAAGTATCACGTATGCACCAGCCATTGGCAACACGGCTTCCTGTCCTAACACTCTTGCCATACTAACAACCAATGCTCCTCTGTACAATAATTCAATACTAGCAAAATCTAATCCGTAAACTAATTCAATTATACCCACAGTTTGTATTGGTGTCATTCCGAACGCTCCTCCATAATACCAAAATTTATATTGAGGATAAGCTTTTTGAAAATCAGGCATATATGACGCTATAGCGATAAGAGGAATCATTAGAATGAGCATTATAAAAAACGGTTTGTAACTCAACCCTTTGATTCTTAATCCGAATAAATGATTATCTTCTTTATCATAGTATTTTTTAACAGCAAAAAAGATAATTAGGAAAGGAATGATTCGCTTCAAATTGTAAAATAAATGTTTTATAAATAATTTTTCGCTAGTGCCAAGTTGCGGATAATTAAAAAGTAGTTTGTATTGCCAAAAGGCAACTAAAATTCCAAACGTACCAAAAAATATTATACTTTTAATCCAAAATTCCGATTGGAGAAGTTTATATTGCTGTTTCTTAATGAATAGTACAGGAATAATAATAATGTAATATGGTGCCAAGTAATAAAGCGTAAATATCAGGTAACTGATCGGTTTTGTATAATATTTATAAATATATACTTTTTCAAAATTGTGTTCATAACTAAAATAAATAGCGATAGCTAAAAATAGAAAAGTATATAAATATGCGTAGATATTAAAATCAGCTTTTACGAAATCACGTATTTCAATTATTATTTTTTTCATTATATTTTGAAGTTCATTACAATAAGTTTTGTCATTCTGAGTGTAACGAAGAATCCATATTGTTTTTTATTAGGAATAGATTCTTCACTTCGTTCAGAATGACAAGCTACACTAAATCTTTAAGGTATGGTCTGAATACTGTTCTGATAATTGCTAACAGGATTGTACTTGTGATTATTGCAATTCCAACATTCCATGAAAATCCGGTAATTGCAATACCAAGCGCTGTGCCGGCTGCGGGTGGATGCTCCATGTCAAAAATTACCATAGCAAGCATTGTCGTGCCAACGGCAAGGGAAAACACTATGATTGAAATAAAATGATACGGTTGAGGAATAAGAGTCGATATAGAACCAAAAAATAACCCAATCCAATGACCTCCAATTATTGCTCTTTTTCTGGCAGAAACAGCGTTTGGCATAGCAAATACTATAAATATTGATGCTGCAATTGATGCCACAACAACCGCGTTTTCTAAACTCAAAGCAAGTAAGATTATCATTGTGGCTATAGTAGCAGCGAGACTTTGGAAGATGTAATTCTTCCAAGACATCATAAATTCAATTATCATGTGGTTTAACGTCCGCTTAGGGAATTTTGGTCGATAGATTTTACGTTTCAAAACAGCCACACTTTACTTAGTTGATCTTAATCACTAATTATTTTTAAAAATCTACGTTTACCAACTTTAATTACTATTTCACCTATTTCCGGCTTAAGCGTATAGTTTATATCAGTTATAGCATTTTTATTGATTTTCACCGCATTCTGCTTGATTAACCTACGTGCCTCACCTTTACTTGAAGTCAAATTAGCATCGGCAAGTACATCAACTAAAAATTTATCACTTTTTAACACATATTCGGGGATATCCTCAGGGATATCCTTTTTCAAATGAATTTGATCAAAACGATTTTCAGCTTCTACCGCAGAATTTTTATCATAATATTTTTCCACAAGCATCCGTGCCAGTTCCCGCTTTAGATCACGCGGATTTACACCATCAGCCAATTTACGCTTTACTTCATCAAGTTTATCGCTATCGGCATCCACACCGAGTAAAAAGTATTTTTCAATCATTTCATCAGGAATCGACAAAGTTTTACCGTACATATCTTCCGGAGTATCACGCAAAGCGATGTGATTTCCGTATGATTTGGACATTTTTTCAACGCCATCCGTACCTTCTAATAATGGCACAGTAATAATTACTTGCGGTTCTTGTCCGCTTTCACGCTGTAAATCACGCCCAACCAACAAATTGAATTTTTGATCCGTACCGCCAAGTTCGATATCAGCTTTCAATTCAACTGAATCCATCCCTTGTGCTAGTGGATATAAAAATTCATGTATTGATATTGGAATTTCTGCCTTGAATCTTTTAGTAAAATCATCTCGTTCCAACATACGGGCTACGGTGTATTTACTAGCTAATTTTACTACATCACTAAACTTCATCACATCCAACCAAGTGGAATTATAGACTACTTTTAACTTATTTACATCAAGTATAACTTTAGCCTGATCAATATATGTTTGGGCATTCTTTTTTACATCCTTTAAAGTCAATTGTGGACGTGTTTTATTCCGTCCGGATGGGTCGCCGATCATACCGGTGAAATCACCAATAACCAATACTGCTTGATGTCCCAAATCCTGAAAATGACGCAGTTTACGAAGTACCACACCATGACCTATATGCAAATCAGGCGTACTTGGGTCACATCCCAATTTTACAATCAATGGTTTGCCGGATTTTCTTGATCGTTCAAGTTTGCCTACTAATTCAAGTTCCGGTAATATTTCTTCTATACCTCGTTCAATAATATTTAACTGTTCTTTTATTGATAGAAATTTCATTAGCGTTTTCTCACTTCTCTCTCGGTTTCTCGTTTAATATCACGTTTTTTAATTGAATCTTTTTTATCGTAATGTCTTTTCCCTTTGGCTAGACCAATTTCAACTTTAGCCCAACCATCTTTAAAATACATCCGTAAAGGTATAAGTGTTAATCCTTTTTCGGCAACTTTTCGTGCCAATTTCAATATTTGCTTTTTTTGTAAAAGTAATTGTCTATCGCGTAATGGATCATGCCCTATAAATCCCGTATGCGAATAAGGACTTATCCTAATACTAACTAATATCGCATTTCCATCACGAATAACTACATAACCTTCTTTAAGATTTGCGCCACCCTCTCGTAAACTTTTTACTTCGCTTCCTAATAGTTCAATCCCTGCCTCAAATTTATCTAATATGAAAAATTCATGGTAAGCTTTACGGTTTGTGGCAATAATCTTCTCATTCATAGCAAATACTCATCATAAAAAGTACGAGTTAAGTTATTCTCAATTCAAGGTGTTATTCCTTGCTCATCGAAGGAATTAAAATGTAATTTTTGCGGTTATTTTACTTGCCCGGGTGGCGGAATTGGTAGACGCGCTAGGTTCAGGGTCTAGTCTCTTTTGGGAGGTGCTGGTTCAAGTCCAGTCCCGGGCACATATTTTATTTAAAATTGAATATTTACTATTGAAGATTGAAGATTTGTCAACATAACTCCACTACTCCATTCCTCCGATTCACCCCTTCTCTCTCTTGTTCACCAAATTATTCACTCTTTATATTCTTTCAAACTTGAACCTTTGTTACTGAAACTTGTAACTTTCCAACCAACAATTATACCTACCTAATGATAAATATAAAACACAAGGAACGTTAATATGATCACATTTAGTGAACGACAATTGAAAATCCCAAAAATGAGCAAACCTGTATATCTTGTTACAGGTGGAATGTCAAAATTTGGGCGTGCTATTCCGGAGAAACGCACAGAAGAACTTGTAATTGACGCATTTAATGAAGCTGCGGAATTTATTGGAAAAACATCCGCAGAATTAAAGAAATATATCCACTCATGTTATTATGGACACTTTGCCGATCATTTTGGTGATCAACTGCTTGGTGAAGCTGTAATTCACGATAGACTTGGATTAGATCCGCTCGGAAATATCGGAATTAAAACAGGCGGTGCCACTGGCGGTTCTACAATTTGGGAAGCGTTTAAAGCGGTTGCTTCCGGCTATTCCGATTGCGTTCTCGCAATGGGTTGGGAAAGAATGGATGAGGTTCCGACAGATGAGGGAAATCATCTCATTTCTTGTGCAGCAGATAAAGATTGGGAAACACCTTTAGGTCATATTTATACCGGCTATTATGCAGTTATGGCTCAAAAATATTGGCAGGTTTTCGGAAAATCCGAAGATTCTTTCCGCGAAACGATGGCAAATATTGCCGTAAAAAATCGTGGCTATGCACGAATGAATCCACACGCTCATGGAGCGATGGATATTACTGTTGAGGATGTAATAAATTCACCGGTAGTTGCTTATCCTTTAAGAGCTTTAGATTGCTGTTTGATGAGTGTCGGTGCAGCAGGAGTTATCTTAGCTGATGAAAAAACTGCTTACGAATTAACAGACAACCCTCTCCTACTCTATAATGCAGCCGCTTCCCACACTTTACGTGTCGCAGATCGTAGAAACATGGAAATTCCATTATTACCAAACGAATCACCTGATCAATACAAAGATCTTGGTGAGAGATTCCCTGGTGGCGATAGATATCCCGGTTTTACAGGATTTTTAGCAGCTCGCATGGCCGCATACTACGCATATCGCATGGCGGGAATTACCGACCCAAATGAAGATCTTGATCTAGTAGAACTACATGATGCTTTCACTATAAGTGATATCCAATCTTATGAAGATATTGGAATTCGACCTTACGGTGAAGGTAGAACATATGTTGAATCCGGTGATTGTTATCATACTAATCCTCATACCGGCAAACCGGGCAAACTTCCTGCAAATCTTTCCGGAGGATTAATTGGCTGCATGCATGCTGTCGGAGCAACTGGAATTATGCAAACCATTGAAGTAGCACAACATATTTGGGGAAGGTGGGCAGAAATGCACGAAGATCAGAGAAAATGGGATACTTTTGGTCGTAAAAAACCATCTGATTGGACTGATTTACAGGTAAAAGGAGCCAAACGAGGTTTGGCAATTAGTCATGCTGGCGTTGGTTCTCATGTGACGGCAACAATTCTAATTCATCCGGATCATCAATTAGAAAGGAGGTTTTAAATGGTTGACTTAAAAGATCGTGGAACGGTAAAAGTTATAGATGGTCGTTTCCAATTTAAAGGGAAGTTTCACTATATTTATCCCAATACTCCCATTAGAGACGAAAGTGGTGAGCTAAATGGTGTTACAAATCCAAGAGATATGACTTATGTTCATATGTATGGCGGGGAGGCTCCGTTCTTTGATTCATTAAGGGACGGTAAACTGCTTGGGACCCGTTGTGATAATCCTGATTGTGAACATACCGGAACGGTTCATGTACCATTTAAAATACATTGTCCGGACTGTCTTAAACGTAATACAATATTTGATATAACGGAAATTGCCAAGAAAACTGCAACCGTTCATACTTTCATGGTAACAGAACGTACAGGCGCCTTCAATACCTTAGAGAAACCTATACGCTTTATAAATATTGAATTTGAAGGTGTTTCTACCATTTTGATGGGCTACTTACCTGTCGGCGAGCCAAAAATTGGAATGCGGGTTTTACCGATTTTTCAATCAAAGAATCCAACATTTACGATTTTGGATTTAGCATGGGTACCGGAAGGTACACCTGAATCGGAATTACCTGAAGGATTTACATTTAATTGAAAATAATCTGTAGGGACAGGTTGCAACCTGTCCCTACTAATAATAAATGAAAATTCTCGATTCACATTCCGTAAAAACACGCTTAATCAGCGTTATCTTATTTGCTATTGCAATGGGGCTATTAGAAGCAATTTGCGTTGACTATATCAGACAAATTATATTCCCACCGGATGGAAATATTGCTAATACTCCTATTTCAGACTTTAACTTCACACTTGAAGCAATCCGTGAATCAATGACTATTATAATGATAACAACCTTATCCATCTTAGCCGCATTTAATTGGCGCACACGTTTAGCGATGTTTTTCCTCGCATTCGGGATTTGGGATATTTTCTATTATGTTGGCTTAAAAATATTCCTTGATTGGCCTGCAACAATAATGGATTGGGATACACTATTCTTAATTCCAGTAGCATGGTATAGTCCAATAATAGTTCCTATATTAATAAGCACTTATTTTATAATTGGTAGTATTTTTATTATCATACACGAAGGTAATGGTACAAAATTAAAATTCAGCTTTTCCGTTGTGTTATTACAATTCTTAGGCTTTGCAGTTTGGTTTTATTCTTTCGTCAAAAATTCAGCAATGATTTCTGAAAATGGCTACATAAATGTCGAATATTCGTGGGCTTTGTTCTTCCTCGGATTGATCTTTGGTATTAGCAGTCTAATAGCTGCTTTTATGCTTGGTAAAAAGTCTAATTAACTTTAAATCACTCCTCAATATCAACAAGTAACGTGGAATAAACCGATTGCTTTTTCTTTTACATCGTTCCAAATATGAATTGCTTCAGGGGTCGGATAAATCTCAACTTTCATATCCCTTTCCTGGAAAAACTGTTCAGCTTCACTGGAAAGATATAATACTCCGTACTGTCCACAACCGATAATCAATCGTTCAGCTCCCTTTTTATAAATATATTGCGCTTCATCCAATGAGACTTTATGAGAAGTACCATAAATTGCTTTGGAGAGCTTCTTTTTCCGTTTCATTACCACTCCGTCCAATCCAATGATTACATCGTGATTGTATGTTATTCCTTCAATTTGTATTAAACCGAATTTTGTTTTGTTGATTTGATGGCTCATTTTCTAATAATTTCTTCAACAAAATAATTTTTCATTCAAAATACCATCCATTTCTATTTCCTAAAAAACATTAAATTTAATTTAAAAATACTCTCCGGCAAAATTTCCAGGGGTTTTTGGTGTCACATCTTTAAAAAACGCTTGGATTTTCTTCATATCGGCTTCAATATTGTCTGTCGGTTGAATCACCGGACCAAACACGCTGGCGCGTTTTTCATAATCTACAGCTAAAAATTGTATTGGTACACCTGCACCGTAAGCAATACGCCAGAATCCTGTTTTCCATTTTTCCGCCTTTCTGGTCGTACCTTCGGGATACAGTGCTAAGATCAACTCTTCATGATCAGCAAACTTACTTATGGTAAACGATACCAAATCTTGTGGACAGCTGCGGTCAATTGGTATACCACCCATCCAACGCATGAAATAACCGAGCGGCCACCAGCAAAACGCATCAGCGACGAACCAGCGGTTGTGTACACCAAGTGCTAGCATTGTTCCCATGTTCGTTAAAAAGTCCCAATATGAGGTGTGTGGTGCAAGGATTACCATGAACTTCTTAGCATTATGTACCTCACCCTCAACATGCCAACGATAACACCAAAGCATAAATCTTCCAATTGCTTTTTTTATTACATTATTTGTTTTAGGGGTATTATCCTTTAGAGTTGGTATGTCCATAATGATATATTTTACAATTACTCCAAAAATTTCGCCTTTTGATCTTGAAAATATTTATCATCAGGTTGTAGTGCAATGCATTCATCAATTATTTTCACAGCATCATCAATATTTCCCATTTTCCATAATACTTCTGCTTCTGTATCAATATATCCCGCAAGACTTGATGAATCATCTTCAGCTACCAAAGCAATACCGCTACGAATCTTTTCTAATGCTAAATCTAATTTTTTATCAATTTCACTCATGCGCCATGCAAAGCTGTTATAAAATCTGGCAGTTTGCGTTTGTTTTAATTCCATATAATGTACAAAATTGATCCATGTTTTTACTTCAGCTTCAATATCTTTATTCCTTCTTTGTACATTTATAATATTTCTAAAAGCATATGGAGCAAATTCACTATCTAAGTTATTTACTACAAATTCTTCTAAACCAGATACATCTTTATTAATATGCGCATACAACTCAACTAATTTATAATTTACTAATACTTGATCGCCAATATTCGCTTCGGCAACCGATTCCCAAACTTCAACAGCTGATTGTAAATCTCCCCTACCCTCGTACTTTCCTGCTAATAATTTCCATAAATCAAAATCATCGGGATTTTGGGTAGTCCTTTTAATGAAATCAGCTATTGTATTTTCACCACTCTGAATTCTTTTTAATTCGTTCAGAAATTGTTCCGGCGGTAAATATCCAATTATTCTATCTATTTCAACACTATCTGAATCGATAAAAACTATAGACGGGAAACCGGAAATTTTATAATGTTTAATTAAAGCTTTTCCTTCAGTACTGTCAGCATGCATTTTAACAACCTTTAAATTGGTGTTTACATAATTTATTACTTCTAAATCGGTAAAGGTATCGGCATCCAGCCGAATACACCAACTGCATCCGTTTCTAACAAAATCAAGCATTACATATTTTTCACCTACAGATTCTAATATTTCAGCAAAGGTTACATTCTTTTCCCAGACAATCATTGGTTCTTTTTTTGCACAAGAAAAAAGTAACATAAGTGAAATAAAGATTACTAACTTTTCCCCCGATAATAATCCCCAATTAATGCGGGACAAACGGGATTTCCCCGACAAAAGTCGGGATTTCGATTCACTCAACATTTCGTTCAACATTTTATCCTCTTAGTTTTTCAATCAATACTTTCGGTGGTTTAACAGCTTTTCCGTTAGAATTTATAAAAGAATGAACTGTATGACCGGTCACTAATAATTTTTTACCTGAGTTAAATACTTCATATTCAATTTTCATAGATGATCTTGGCAGTTCATTGATCCTTGTGATAATATTTAATTCATCATCAAATTTTGCTGATTTTTTATAATCACAATGGCAAGATATAACCGATAGGAAATAACCCATTTGTTCTATTTTTGTGACGTCAAGTCCGATTGAACGCAATAATTCCGTTCTAGCAGCTTCAAAATATTCCAAATATCGTGTGTAATACACAATGCCCATCTGATCAACATCGCGGTAATAAACGCGGGTTTTGTAATTGTACTCAATCATTACTAATCAATAAAAGATCCCATTTGATCATATTTTTCAATTCTCTTATCGAATAAAGTATCTTTTGCCACATCATCAAATAATTTAAGCTCTTCAATTATAACTGCTTTTAAAATCTCAAACATCTGTTTTTGATTATCATGAGCTCCGCCCATTGGTTCTTGAACAATTCTATCACAAATACCTAATTCCATTAGATCCGTGGGAGTTAGTTTTAAAGACTCGGCAGCTTGCTTGGCTTTACTTGCATCATGCCATAAAATTGATGCGCATCCTTCAGGACTGATAACAGAATACCATGTATTTTCTAACATTATCATTCTATCGCTTATACCTATTCCCAATGCTCCTCCACTGGCGCCTTCCCCAATTACAATCGATATTATTGGTGTTTTTAATTTCGACATTTCCAATAGATTTTTGGCGATAGCTTCACCTTGTCCGCGTTCTTCAGCTCCAATGCCCGGGTAAGCTCCCGGTGTGTCAATTAATGAAATGATCGGTAAATTAAATTTTTCTGCTAATTTCATTATTCTTAACGCCTTACGATATCCTTCCGGGCGCATCATACCAAAATTACGTACTATATTATCTTTGGTATTTCTACCTTTTTGTTGTGTCACAAATGCAACTTTAATTCCATCAATATTACCAATACCTGTAATAGTTGCATTATCATCTCCAAAATTACGATCGCCATGTAATTCAATGAAATTTGGAGACCATGACTGAATATAATCTAAACTATATGGTCGTCCAGGATGACGTGCTAATTGAACTCGTTGCCATCTATTCAACTTAGAAAAAATATTTCCAATGATTTTATTCCGTTTAGTTTCAAGAGCTGCCAAATCCGCATTTCCACCATTGCCTTCAATTAGCAATACTTTTTGTTCAGCAATTTTTTCATCTATTTCTTTTATAGGTATTTCAAAATCTAAATATTTTCGTGCCATATTAATTTCTAAAAATTGTTTTTAAAATTATTTCAATGTCTAATGTTAAACTTTGATTTTGAACATAATAGTGATCTAAAACATTTCTATCAGATTGTGTGAATTTGGAATTTCGCATTTTTGCTAAACCCGTGAGTCCCGGTTTGCATATAAGATTTGGATCAGATTGACTAGTGGGTATTAGCAATGAACCGACAAAACTCATATCCCCCTTCAAAATTGAATATAAATACAAATATTTTTGATTTACTTTCTTTTTACTTTTTAGCGTTAACGAAATAAACTGTTTACCATTTTCACCCCAAAATTCAATTTTTTCAATTTTTTTGGTCAATGCAATAATAATAGTAATTGGTGATAATAATATTGATAATACAACCGCTAATAATATATCAAAAACCCTTTTTGTAAATTTATGTAATCTGTGAAATAAATTATATTCGATATTAACAAAAGAATAATCACCAATCTCTTCTACTGATGCTTTACCTAGTAATACTTCTTGATTACGTGGTACCATTCTATAAGTAAGATGTAAATCCTTTGTTTCATCCATCAAATCCAAAATCTCTTGATTTGAAAATGAGTCTGTTGAAAATATAATTTCATGAATATTATTAGTTGTAACTATATCACGCAAATCTGAAACTGCCCCTAAAAATGGTAAAAACAAATCTTTAGGTTCTATAGTTAATTTACGATCTACAAATCCTACAATGTCTAATCCTGTGTCAAACCTCTTTTGAATATTTCTTGCAATTTTTATCGCTTCATTATCGGTACCCATAATGATAGTTTTGCGTGCAAACAAAACGTGGTGTTTTTCCTTGGTGGGCTTTAAAATTCCACGCGACATCAAATAGTGCGCCAAAATTCGCCAACCGGGTATTAAAATCGTTATAATCGTTGTTGCAACGATAATCACTAATCGCGAAAAAGCGTATTGTTTAAAGAAATATGTAAATACTACAGCAAGGAAAAACCCGGAAAGTGACGCCATAATTGCACGCGTATACGATAAAATATAGCGCGAATACAATTCAAACATTGCGCATACCATAATCCAAAATATAATATATACTCCGGGGATAAGCCCTTTGCTTACTATAAAAGCATCTAAACTATTCAACCGTAAAGGAAATGCAATTAAAAAAGCGAATAAGACTACTAACGCATCTAAAGCGACCGATATTATTTGCGAGCGTTTTTCATTGATTATTGAAATTAATTTGCGGAAATATATACCCGACCTAATTACAAGTTTAGATAAAATACTTCTGCTTTTTGAGAAGTGTTTTTCGGAAAACAATATCATTGCTTGATAGAAAGCATTTAAGCTGTCATAAGGTGCAGATTTAACTGATTCACCTTGATAATGCATTATTTGAGTGGTCGGTAAATAATGCACTTCAAATCCCAGTTGATGAACTTGATAACATAAATCGAGGTCTTCACCATACATAAAGAATTGCTCATCAAAACCGCCGATTTTATTAAATAACTCTGATCTGATGAACATACATGAACCACTAATGGCATCAACTTTATGAATTTCATCCGGATTAAGATAATTCAAGTTGTAGTGTCCAGCCCATTTTGAATTAGGAAACAATTTATCCAAACCGATTAACTTTGGCAATGCTACGCTAATAGTTGGAAATGATCGTTTACTACCTTTCTGCAAAGATCCATCGGAATTAACAATCTTTGGCCCAATCATACCGATCATGTTATCTTTCTCTAAATAATTGATAAAAGTAGAAATTGTACTTTCTTCAATTATCGTATCTGGATTTAAAATCAAATAATATTTTCCACTAGCAATTCTAGCGGTTTGATTTATCGCTTTTCCAAACCCAACATTTACATCATTTTGGATACAAATCACACTTTTCATCTTTGATTTTATTTCATCAAGTGATCCGTCAAATGAATTATTATCAACAACTATTATTTCTATCTGTCCGGTATAATCCGATTTATTTATGGAATCAATACAATGAATAATGTACTGTTTTACATTATAACTGACAATTAATACTGATACTTTAGGAGCAACTAAACTCACTTATACCATCCAAATATTTTCCACAATCGAAATTGCCACACCATCCATGCTGTTTCAAACATAATCGCTCTAGACATTTTAGATTCTCCAATCGTACGATCAATGAATATAATTGGATGCTCGTGAATTCTATATCCTTTTCGTTCGGTATGAAAATTCATTTCAATTTGAAATGCATAACCTTGCGAACGGATATTGTCCAAATCAATGTCCTCGAGTACTTTTCTACGCCATGCTTTAAATCCGGCAGTTAGATCTTTGATCTTAACTCCGGTAACAATTCGCGAATAACGATTTGCAAAATAACTTAAAATCAATCGTCTTAAAGGCCAACGAACTACGCTGATGCCATCGCAATAGCGACTACCAATAACTAAATCATGTTCTTTTAATAATTCCACCATTTGGGGAACATCTTCGGGATTGTGTGATAGGTCTGCATCAATCTGTACGATATAATCATAATCGTGTTCCAGCGCCCATTTGAATCCAAAACAATAAGCAGTCCCGAGTCCTCGTTTTTTGGGACGTTCAGCTAAATGAAGATTTTTGTATTTTTTCTGTAATTGAATTACAATTTTAGCGGTACCATCAGGCGAATTATCATCAACAACCAATATATGATAATTTGGGTCTATCCTATTCAATGAAGTAATAAGCGATCCAATATTCTTACTCTCGTTATAAGTAGGTGTTACTATCAACGTTTTCATTCTGTTAACCGTGATTTTATCATATTTAAACTATATTTTAATTCAACACATTTTATATCAAATTCTTTTTCAATCTTTCCTGTTATCAATCCACCTTTTAAGGGACGTGGTGCAGTTTGGTTTAATTTATTAGTGCTAATTGATGAAATTAACGTTTTATCTAAATTAAAAATATCTGCAATTATTTGTGCAAATTCAAATCGATTTAGATAATCTGCTCCACCATAATTATAAAGACCTTTTACGTTCTTATTTATAACAAGTTCGATAACTTCCGCTAAACTTTGCGTCCAGGTCGGATTATTCCATTGATCATCAACAACTTTTATAGATTTGTTTGATTTTAAGGAATCAATGACCCACTTAATAAAACTTGTTTCTGTACCATTATAATTATCAAACAATACATTGGTTCTTAAAATACACCAATTATTTCCAAATTCTTGTAATATTTTTTCCGCTTCAAGTTTTGTCTTTCC
>JAUWFQ010000061.1 GCA_030606865.1 bacterium | reverse complement strand
CCAGGGCGATTTACTGATCATAGTTTAGTTTTTAATAAAAATAATCAACCTTATGTACTGTTTCCTGCTGCTGAAAAGGAAATTGATGGGAAACGTTTTTTAATATCACACCCGGGTACTTCATATGGATCATTTATTGTAACGGAAGACATCTCATTTGCAGATTCGTATGATATTGTTGAATCATTAATTAAATATGCAAAATCACAAAATTTTAAAGGAATAAAATTAACACCACCACCAACAATATATAGTCGAAGATTATCGAATTATATTGATTTTTCACTCTTGCAACACGGATTCCGATATTTGAAAAGAGAAATTTCAAGTATATTATTCCTTGAGGATACTGTTGAGCAAAATCTTGAAAAATTTAAACCATCACATAAACGCGCAGTACGCAAAGCAATTAAAGAGGGTGTTGTAGTAAGAGAATCTGATAAATATGGTGAATTCTATGATATCTTGCAAAATAATCTAAAAATTCGGCATAATGTTACCCCAACGCACACTTTGAACGAACTGTTGAAATTAAAGGAATTATTTCCGGATAAAATAAAATTGTTTGGTGCATTTTTAGGAGATAAAATGATAGCAGGAGTAGTAAATTTTATTTGTACAAAAGATGTAGTGTTGGCATTTTATATCTCGCATGATGAAAAATATCAAGAAACCCGAGCGCTGAATTTGTTATTCTATTCCATATTTGATTGGGCTATTAAAAATGAATTTAAAGTATTCGATTTTGGAATTTTCACGGTAAATGAGAAACCGAATTTTGGTCTTGCCCGCTTTAAGGAAAATTTTGGCGCAAGTGGCATGTTCCGTGACACATTTGAAATAATTCTTTAAATAGAATACCAAAAACTCCCTAATTTGTATTAATGTCTATTAAAGCACTTGGAAAACAATCTCTGATTTACGGCATCGGCACAATTCTCACTCGAATTGTAACCTTTTTACTTTTGCCATTGTATACAAATGTATTTACGACAGAAGAATATGGCATATATGCATTAGCTTACGCTTTTACCGGATTTGTAATGATTGCATATCGCTATGGCATGGATTCGGCGCTAATGAAATATTATATAGACGCCGAAGGCGAAAACAAAAAGACTTATTTCACAACAATATTCAGCGTACAGACATTTACGAGTTTGATTTTTTCATTAGTATTGTTTTTAGCAGCCGGCGTATTAGCGCCGATTTTTCTTGGTGGAGAACACAAGCAACTAATGCAATTTGTTACAATCATTTTGTTTTTAGATGCCCTTTGGATGTTGCCAATGCTAATATTGCGTGCCAACGAGAAACCACGCCAGTATATATCATTTAGCTTATTAAATGTTATTCTTACAATGGTATTTAATATTTATTTAGTTGTGTTTCTGAAAATGGGAATAACCGGTGTATTGGTGGGGAATATTATCGCTTCCGGAACGCTATTGTTAGCAATATTGCCAATAATTATAAGAAATTTTAGTTTCAAGGCAGTTTCCCGTTCGGCATTGCAGGAAGTATTGAAATTTGGATTACCATTTTTTCCGGCAGGGATTTTTACTATGGTAATGGAATTATCAGATCGATATCTTTTGGAATGGTTGGCAGATACTGCTGCCGTAGGATTGTATTCGGCGGGGAATAAATTAGGAATGTTCGGATTACTTTTGGTGATGGGATTTAATATGGGCTGGACACCCTATTTTTTAAAGAAAGGAAAAGATGTTGATGCTCCGCAGACCTTTGCCAGGGTTTCAACATATTTTTTAGGACTTGTTGGAGGTTTCATTGTATTAATATCCCTCTGGATTGATCAATTGGTACAGTTTAGAATTGGCGATGCAACCCTCTTTGGCGAAGAGTTTTGGCCATCAACACAGGTAGTACCAACAATCCTATTGGGATACTATTTCTTCGGGTTTTATGTGCTACAGCTGCCAGGTGTTTTTATGATAAAACAGACAAAATGGGTTCCGCTTTTCCGCGGAACCGGTGCGGCTCTTACAATACTAGTAAATATTCTATTGATTCCGGTTTTTGGTATAATCGGAGCTGCTTCGGCGAAGGCGATTGCATTCTTTGGGATGTCGGCAGCGATACTGTTATTTAATCAAAAACATTATCCCATTCCATATAGGTGGCGTGGAATTTTATTTCCGGTTGTATTTTTACTATTCATAATTACAGTGCCCATGGGATTAGGCGTTAAAATGTTTGTTTCAATCTTGTATCCGGTTCTGTGGGTTGTATTTATTGCCAATCATAATGATCGCAAACGATTAATAGGTTTGTTCAAATGATCGCTGTAGTTACCTGTGGTCATCGTCCGGACGATGAAAGAATTTACGAACGTGAGATAAAAACATTATTAAAAGCTGGATACAAAATAACTTATTTTACGCGTTGGAAAGAAGACATTTATTTATCAGAAGAAAATTTATGGCATCGGAACTATTCCCAAAAAGATCTTTCTATAAGAGATTATACTCAAAGAATTTTAAAGGATTTTAAAGTACTTAAACCTTCTGTAGTTCATATTCATGAATTTGAATTGCTACCTTTAGCAAAAAAAGTAAAAAAAATATACAACACTAAGATAGTTTATGATGTACATGAAGCAAATATCGAATTATGGGACGCTTTTTCATCTAAACCGGCTGGAATAAAACAAGTAATTAATAAGTCGTTAAATCAATATGAAAAAGGTTACTTAAAAAGTGTTGATTATGTATTTACAACAACGCCTGAGTTAGTTAACCGATATGAGCAACGAGGAGTAAATTCTGTTTTTATACCGAATTATCCTATTGTTTTTCCAAGACGAAGTAAAAAGTCAGTTATCCCCATGATTATTTACCACGGCCAAATATCATTGGAAAGAGGCTTAGAAGATTTAATCAATGCGATACCGCCATTAACGAAAAAAGAACTGTCATTCAAAGTGGAAATATATGGTTCAGAAAGAATTCCGGGTACGGTAAATAAACTTAATGAATATATTAATGATTTGAATTTAAATGATGTTGTTAAAATACATGATCAGATACCGCATGGTGAAATGCTTAAAGTGTTATCGAAGGTACATATTGCAGTAATACCGTTCCGAGATTACCCGATGTTCCAAATCGCTATTCCTGTAAAAATGTTTGAAGCTATGTGGGCACGCTGCGCAATTATCGCAAGCGATTTAGATTCAATAAGAGAATATGGAGAAGGTTTTATAGAACTTTATCCACCTGGAGATGTTGAAGCGTTAAGTCGGTCAATTGAAAGATTATTGCTTAATAATGAAGAGCTAGAACGGATGGGCAATGATGGTTCCAAGTTGATAAAGGGAAAATATAATTGGAAGAATGTTGAGCCAATTTTATTAGATGTTTATAGTAAGGTTGTAAGTTGAAAATTTTATATATTGCACCGGAGAACGTTGTAGGGAATCTAAATTTATGGAAAAAACTCCATGAAGATCGTGGTAATGAATGTAGATATATCACATATTTCCCATCGCAATTTGGATTTCCTGATGATATTTGTCTAAACTTACCACTTGTTGCACCAAAACCGGTATTTTTAAAAATTCGTAACACCATTTATAAAAAATTAGGCGGTCCTCAAAAAACTGTTGAATTGAAAGGTTATCCACCAGAATGGAAGAATAACAATATTGCAGTTAAATTGTTCTTTATGGTTCGCGACAAATTATGGCGGTTTTGGATAGAACCGACTATTAAAGAATATGGATTATTAGATTTCGATATTTATCACCTAGAAACTGGGTTAGAGTTTTACCGCAATGGATCTTTTATAAAACAAATATCAGAGATAGGTAAACCGATATTTAATATTTTCCATGGCGTTGAATTACGGCACAGAGGAGTTCTACCACAGATTGATAAATATGTTACGCTAAATTTAACAAGTGAGTTAGATTTAATTCCAAAACATCCAAATATAAAATATCTGTATTTACCGTATGATGTAGAATCTATTGTACCCAATTATGATCTACATAAACCATTAACTCTTTGCCATGCAACACGAAATCGATATTTTAAAGGATCTGATATAATTATTGACGTATGTAGAAGGCTTGAAAAGGCATATAATATTAAGTTTATTCTTATTGAGAATCTACCTCATAATGAAACTATTAAATTAAAAGAGAAAGCAGATATATATATAGATCAAATAAATAATGTAGCTCCGGGATATGGTATGAATTCTATTGAGACAATGTCCATGGGAACAGTCTGTTGTACAAACATGGATGATCAATATCAAAAATATATGCCGGACCATCCCTTTGTCCATATTACGCCAGAGACTCTTTGGTCAGAATTAAAAAAATTAATTGAAGCACCAAATGATATTATAAAAAAAAGTAAAAATGCTAGAAAATGGGTTGTTAAATATCATAGCTTAAATGCAGTCGGCAATCAATTATATAGATATTATCGAGAGTGCGGTATAGAAAATGTATAGAATGATTAAGCTCTATGAATAATAAGCCATATATTTCTATTATAGTACCAGTGTTTAATGGTGGTGACCCTTTTCATGACTGTGTTTCATCTTTACTTAAGATTGATTTTCCAAACAATAAATTACAAGTAGTTTTGATTGATGACGGTTCTACCGATAATACCGCTCAATGGCTAAATGAACAAAAGTTACCATCAAATTTTGAAATCATAACACATGATGAGAATACGGGTCGAGCATCTGCACGAAATTCAGGATTAAAATTCGTCCGAGGCGATATTATAATTTTTCTTGATGCCGATATGGTAGTGAAACCGGATTTTGTTGAGCAGCATGTTATGGCGATATCAAAATCAGAGGTAGTAGCAGTTTCAGGGCTTTTAATTTCTGATCCGGGGCAGCAAAAAACAAATCTTCAATATTATCTTTTTGAATATAGAAAAAGGGGCGCAAAACAGTTTGGAGAAAACAATCCAATACCGTTTAATTATTTAATTACAGGCAATATGTCTGTAAAACGTAAGGTAGTTAACGAATGCGGTTTGTTTGACGAAAAATATATTGGTTATGGCGGTGAAGACACTGATTATGCAATTCGTTTATGGGAGTTATATCCTAATGGATTACGTTTTTCCTCAAAGGCCACTAGTATCCATTATCATAACGAAACAATAGATGATTTGCTGATAAAAATGAAAAAATATGGAAGCACAAATTATCTAAGATTGTTAAAAAGACATCCTAAACATGTTAACGCCTTAGCTGGTAATTGGATTTATTCATTAAAAGGCTATTTGGTCTTTAATACAGTAGTGAAGTGGGTTGTAACAACAGTATTTTTTATTATTCCCCTTTCGTACTTTGTGAGGTATTTTATTGCTTATAGCCTTATTATGGGCGCTCGTAATCCGGTAGAAGGCATTCCTAAATTCGATAAGTAACATGAAAATGCGACAGTTGAATAATTCATACAAATTTATTTTGATTTATTTTCTTGTTCTCATTCCAATTGGTTTATTATTTGGTGCTTTTGAATCATATCCTACCTCAACAGCCAATTTGGCATTTGGCAAGATCAATATGAATTGTAAAGGAAATATTATTGATATAATTAATGAACCGAGTAGTATAATCCATTTTAATATGAGAGGCGGAGGCGTCATTTGGAATAGACCATTTCAAATTAATGAATTGCAGCAAACGGCTTTTACGTCGGCATTTATATATAAAAATTGGGGATTTGGAGTTAGCGCAAGCACTTTTGGAAATAATATTTATAGTGAAAGCATGCTGGTACTAAGTGTAGCAAAATCAGTGAAAGCGCGGTTGTCGCTTGGCGCAAATATTATACTTTACCAACTTAAGATAACCGATTACGGAACAGCACATGCTCCGGGTCTTTCCGCATCAATGCGATATAACATTAATGACAATTGGGATTGGGTTACCACGGTCCGAAATATTAATTATCCTAAAATAGGTAGTTCGATAGACGAATTGCCGCAAGTTGTTACAACAGGTTTTATAGGTACATTGTATGAAATTCTTACAATTGCAACGGAATGGGAACAAGACCTTGAATATAAGGGAGCGCTTAAGTTTGGAATTATGGTAAAACCGCTTAAACAATTATTGTTTTCGGTTGGATATGTATCAAATCCCGGTCAATTAACGGCGGGATTGTCTATTAATATTAACAAAATATATTTTGAATATGGCACAATTGCGTATAACGACCTTGGCTTATTTACACATCAGCTTGGTATTGGTGTTAATCTTGATCGGCATTAAGCCGATTAATGCTCAACAGAAAGAAGCGACCACTTTTCTACAAAACCTTGATGCGGAAATTGCTATTCCCGAAGAAGATATTATTTTAATAAATGAAATTCTCAAAGGGCAATGGTCCCTTGGTAAAGAACTGGCAAAGCAAATAATGAAACTATCTATTATTGACTTTGATGATGAACGAGTGCTGAATAATGTATCGGATAGCAAATCTCTGATGGCAATCTCTCAAAATGATGATGTGTCAGATTTTTTAAGACAATTGATAACCATTATTGATAAATCAACATTACGTAAGAAAAAATTAGGTAATGTACTAGTTAATCAATATATGGTGTTCAATGATGATTATCGTTATCGCTGGAAATTTAATTATAATGCAAATGACTATTCAGCTGGTTTAATAGCTGAACGTGATCCAAATGAGAAAAAATTGATTGATCACTTATCGGGATATTTATTTAAAAAATATAGCTTTGGAGAAGTTATAATCGGCGACTATCAAATTGTTACAGGATTTGGTTTGTGGTCGTGGAGGTCAGTATCAACACGAAAAAGTTTTGAAACAATTGCGGGTCTACCAAGAATTGGTCGCGGAATTTCACCCTATCGTTCGTCGAACGAAGCATGGTATTTAAGGGGTATTAGCTATACTAGGGTAACCAAATTCGGAGATTGGAATATTTCAGGTGGTTATACTAAACAAGATGGAAGAATAGACAGCACAGGAAACTTAACACTTAGCTCTTCTGGATTTCATACCGGTGCCACCTCTATTGCGCAACAAAATAACATAACAGAGTCTGTAATGCTAGGACAATGGAATTATGATAAACTAAACCGTAAAATTGTTACATCGGTTGCTGGTGTTAATTGGCAGGATAAAAACAGTAGTAAAAAGCAAGATTGGTGCGGGTCAATCGCCTTTAATCAATTATTAGAATATGGAAATATATTTGGTGAGATCGGACGCGGATATAATCGCACTGCGGGAGTTATTACCGGCTTGAGATTAAAATTCCCAAATGTAAAATATTTAATTTCATCCCGATATTATTCAAAAGGATATTTAGCGTTAAGATCTAATCCTTTTGCTGAATGGGTTGGTAAAGACCGCAATGAATTCGGACTCTTTCAGAGTATTAATTATAAACACAACCGTAATATTTTTATTATTTATGGAGATTTATTTAAAGCAAGTGATATAAAAGGCGATGATTCTTTTCCTAAATCAGGACAAGAAGCCGGATTACGATGGGAAAATAGGAAAGGAAGACGATATCAAAGAATACAATGGAAATGGGAGAAGAAGTCACTGGAAAATAATGGAGTGTATTTGCTTGCTCAACAACCTAAATATGAAATTGATAACACATTGAAATATAGTGGAGTATTTAATTTTAGTAAATCTTTTTGGTGTAAATTACAATTAACTTATTCTTTGAATGAAACGAGTGAGTCTAAATCTCAAGCTTATGGTCTGGATACACAAATTTGGTGGGAGATGAGGAATGTATCCATTTTCTTTGATGTTGTTACAACTGTAATAGATGGTGGCTCGGCATGGATATATTTTTGGGATGTTAATCTTCCCGGCGAGATGGTAACTAAGGTTTACACTAAAAACAATATATTCCCGGCTATTAAAATTTTATACCAAACGAACTCAGGATTTGAGCTGGGATTTCGTTTAAGAGCTCAGTGGAAAGATTTCGATTTTAGCAGAACTCCTGAAATATTTGGTGCGTTAGCACTTGAGATATTACTATAGCATCATGGTTGCCTTGGATTAAAACTATATGATAACTTTTACGTTATGAAAATATTACGTTTTTCAATTTTTATCATATTTTTCTTTTCGTTAAGTATTGCTGCTTCACCAATAAAAGTTGTAAACCAAGTAGAAAATACGGAAGATCAGCTAAAAGTTTTGGATAATACCCCGGTAGTGTATTGTTCGATTAAAGATTTGGCGAGAGTATTATCAACAACGATTTATGAAAATACTGAAAGAGAAAAAATAGTACTATATCTTGGCGAGCATCGTGTAAAAATTTCTGCCGGTACAAGTTTTATAGTAATTGATGATGTTATATATCAAATTCCAGTACCTGCTATAATTGTTGAAGGGGATATTTATTTACCGACTAATGCTTTATTCAAAATATTACACAAAACCGTTTTACCGAGCGTTTCTTACATTGTAAAAAATAATCAGTTAGTTATAATTCCTACTGGATATAATATACAATCTGTTAAAGTTGAAGAAAAAGCGAATGGTACAATTATACGTATTAAGACACTGAAAAAATTCAAGAAGAAAGAAATAAGCGCCTTTTTACATAAGAATGGTTGGTTTTATCTAACCGTCCAAGGTGGTGCGGCGGACTCAACAAATATTTTAAAAGCTGATACACGTGGAATAGTTAAGAAAATATCGATGGATCAACTTGAAGGAGGATTGCAATTAGCATTTTTCCTTAGATCGGAGATAGAAAGACATGAATTTTATCAGAATAAAAAAACTAGAGAAATTGTAATAACACTTTGGGCGCCATTGTCGAAAAGTGCAGCTAGGATCAAAGAAGTAAAAAGGCAGTGGGAAATTGACACAATTGTATTAGATGCCGGACATGGGGGAAAAGATCCAGGAACAATTGGCAAATATGGGACTAAAGAAAAAACAATTGTACTGGATATCGTTAAGCGGATAGGTAGATTACTTACAAAAAGCACAAATGTGAAAGTTGTTTATACTCGTGATGAGGATGTATTTATTCCTCTCTGGCAAAGAACAAAAATGGCCAATGAGAAGAATGGCAAAATTTTTATCAGCGTACATGCTAACGGAAATCGTAATCGGAATGCGCATGGATTTGAAACATACTTATTACGTCCGGGAAAAACACAAGACGCCATTGATGTTGCGGCACGAGAGAATGCTGCTATAAAATATGAAGAATCTCGCAATGGAAAATACAAAGAATTAACATATGAGGGACAAATCCTGGCTACAATGGCTCAAAGTATGTTTATGAAAGAGAGTGAAAGTTTAGCCGCCCAAATTCAACATGAACTTGAAAAGGAAATTAAATCACAAAGCCGAGGCGTGAAACAAGCCGGATTTTATGTTTTAGTTGGAGCCAGTATGCCTAACGTTTTATTAGAAGTTGGCTTCTTAACTAATCCGGATGAGGAAAAAAAATTACGAACTGTAAAATATAGACAAAAAATTGCTGAAGCAGTTTATAGAGCAATTATCGAATTCAAGAAAAGCAGAGAATATGTTATGGCGGAGGGTTAAATGAATACTCAAAATCCTATTGGTGTGTTTGATTCAGGATTAGGCGGACTTACTGTTGTAAAAGCGATACGAAATGTATTGCCAAATGAATCAATTATATATTTCGGTGACACGGCGCGCGTGCCATATGGGAATAAAAGTCCGGAGCTTATCAAAAAATATAGCCTGCAAATAACAGATTTTTTATTAGAACGCGGTACCAAAATTATTGTTGCAGCATGTAATACGGCAACTG
This sequence comes from bacterium, assembly GCA_030606865.1. Lineage (GTDB taxonomy): Bacteria > Fidelibacterota > Marinisomatia > Marinisomatales > JAHJCW01 > JAHJCW01. The sequence continues at coordinate 1,055 of JAUWFQ010000061.1, read as the reverse complement.
CATTAGCACTTGATACTCTGCAGGATAAGTTAGAAATTCCTATTATTGGTGTTATAAAACCTGGAGTTGATTCTGCATTAAAACTTACTCAAAATAATCGTATCGGCGTAATTGGAACAATTTCAACAATTAGTTCCGGTGTTTATGAAACTGAACTTAAAATCAATAATCCTTCCGTTAAAGTTACTTCGACACCTTGTCCATTATTTGTACCGCTTGCTGAGGAGGGTTGGCTCAATGAACCGGCCACAAAGCTAATTGCTGAAAAATATCTTGAACCAATTAATAAAGCAAATGTTGATACATTGATTTTAGGATGCACACACTACCCGTTGCTGACAGAGGTAATACAGGAGATTGTATCATCTAAAATAAAATTAGTTGATTCCGCACAAGCGATGGCATCTGAAACAGCAGAATTACTCATGAACTATGGGTTGCTGAATGATCAAAATAATAAAGGTGCTTTAAAACTATTCGTATCTGATCTTCCTGCGCGGTTCGAAATAGTAGTAAGTCGGTTTTTAGGCGAAAAAATATCGAATGTCGAAAAAATTCAGCTCGGCCAAGTTTAATCAATTATTAAAAGATTTATATGCTTTACAGCGACTTGGAATTAAAGTCGGTTTAGAGCATACACAAAGATTGTTGAAAGTCTGCGGTAATCCTCAAGATAATTTTATGTCAATCCATATTGCCGGAACGAATGGTAAAGGTTCCACATCGGCGATGGTTGCCGCAATACTGATTGAAGCCGGCTATAAAGTTGGTTTGTACACATCACCGCATTTAATAAGATTCAACGAGCGAATAAGAATAAATGGTATACCAATTTCGAACGAAGGAATAGTTGAATTTATGTCACAATATAATTCTGCGATAAATGAAATTAAATCAACTTTTTTTGAGGCAACTTCGGCAATGGCGTTTGATTATTTTAATAAGGAAAGGGTAGATGTGGCAGTTGTTGAAACCGGTTTAGGGGGGCGATTAGACTCGACTAATGTTCTAAAACCGAAGATTACGGTTATTTCTTCAATTACTGCAGATCATAC
>JAUWFQ010000016.1 GCA_030606865.1 bacterium | reverse complement strand
AGGTCTTCTCATCACATTATTTGTTGCTATGGAATCTGTATACCGGGGATTGTCTCTCAACACTTTTCTGAATCTGACTCCGGGCTTAGCAATCGTAGGATTAGGTATTTTATCAAAGCATTTCCCGCGAACAATAGGAGTGATAGTTTTTCTTATAACGGTTGCTCTGGAATTCGTCATCCTCAGTAAAGGACTTGGCTTGGCACAAATCGGAACTGCCTTAATTGTTGGAGTTCCGTTAATGTTCGCAGGTGTGTGTCTCTATTCGTGTGATAAAAATGAAACTGAGATTGATCCAGAGAAAAATGTTTAAGAAAGATTATTTACTGGACAGTCCATGCAATCGGAACGTTGATGGTGATATATGGCGCCCGATAAATGTAGCACAATACGTGCTTACGTTATGCACCTAGCTCACAGGGTGGGTTATAAATTTGGATTAATGTTCTCATAACATAGCAAGGAGGATATATGAAAATTCGACATATACTCAAAGTATCGTATGTTGTTTCCCTTTTATTATTGTTCGCCCATCCGGTTTGGAGCCAGGATTCATTACAAACCGCAAACCCCAAAAAATCTTCTCCACAGGGGCTAATGTTTCAACTTAGCGACCAGGATGTAATTTTACCTATCTCTTCTATCGAATGGGGAACTCCGGACCGTTGGTCTATTACATCGCGGTACGTGCACATGTTCGAAAAAGACCGAAATAATAAAACATGGCTGAACAATCTCAGCATCACGCTCAGCCCTGGTACTACCGGAGGGCGCTTCGCAATTGGTTATCAAGGCATATATACACCCAAGTCTAGGGGAGATTATGCAATTCTCAGTGAAGTTCGTGCTGTACTCCTTAACACCTGGGGAAATCCGCTTTCCACACTCCCAAATCGCACTTTTGTTGGCGCAGAAATACGAACTAGTCTAATCTTTTTGTTTAATGTTGGGATCGGCTATTACATACAGATCTCCGGCTCAAACAGTGACCGGGAACAGTTCTATGGATTTCACTTCGGTATTGGGATTTAGTTTACAGTACCATCAATTTAAATCGGCGAACTTGCCACGTCGGATTATAATAAATATATTGCTGTATTGATATTAGGAAGGAGTAGAATCATGTATCGAAGTTATCTTATTTCAATATTATTGATTATTAGTGTTACTCTTTTCACATCCAATTTCTAAAACAACCCCCTTTGTTGGTAATGAGGATAGTTCTCTTAATCTCTTGGCTTCAAGCTTATCCTGAATAAAAGCTCTGAGGGGGTTATTCATTAGTAATAATTCAAGCTTATTAACTATCATATTTCAAGGATAATTTCATAGAGATATAAATGTTTAACTAATGAGAAGGGGCTTTTTCTCAAATAAACCCTAACAATGCAGAGTGTGAGGCCACTGCTCAAAAAAGTGTGCTCTAACTGTGCAATTATTTTGTCTATTTAAGTCATTTTAAGTACTTTTCTGCACACTTCTGTCAAATTCAATAAGTAACAAAAAACCCTAGTTTCTCGTCGATAACTAGGGTTTATAGAGGCGTGACTCCGGAGCGACTCGAACGCTCGACCAATGGCTTAAAAGGCCACTGCTCTACCAACTGAGCTACGGAGTCATATCAAATCATCAAGTATTTTGCCGCAATCGGGGCGGAAGTTACATTTCTTTTAATAATTTGGGAATAGTGAAATCAACATTTTACTTATTCAAGTGACCTTCGGTACAGGTTGTCTCAAATCCGCCGCGGATATTATAAACGGTTGTTACCTTTAAATTTTCAGTGTTTAACACTGTTTTTAAATCTTCATAGACTCGTTTAGTAGCGGCTTCCTGATAAATACCGACATTCCGAATGCTAATGATATAGTATTTTAAACTTTTTAATTCGATGCATTTACCACCGGTAGGATAATATTCAATTTTTAAATAGGCATAGTCGGGAAGTCCGCTAAAGGGACAAACTGCACTGAATTCATCAGTTTCAGTAATAATATATTGTTCGGGACTATCGAAATCGAAAGTTTCGAGATAATCAGGGCGAATAGCATCTTCGCTTAAAAAATCAAATGTTTTTCCTTCTGTTTTTACCATTAGCTATCTTCTCCTATGTAAATGCAACCGGAGGTTGGTGTTTCTTTAACTACTAATTTTGACAAATTTGGGATTAGCGGTTTAAGCTTGTCCCAAATCCATTTTGATAATATTTCGCAGGTAGGATTATTCAAACCGGGTATATCGTTTAAATAATGATGATCTAATTGATCTCGAATTGGTTCGAATTTATGCTTTATTTCAGCAAAGTCTATTACCCAGCCACTGGTCTGATCTATTTTATCTTTTATATAAATCCTAACATAATAAGTATGACCATGTAACCGGTAACATTTATGATCTTCGGCGACTTTTGGTAATCGATGAGCTGCTTCAAATGTAATTTCTTTAAATATTTCCATGATTTAATGGATATTTAAGTGTTTATGTGTTTGCAAACTTAGCTTCCAAATTGGATGTTTCAAACAGTACTGAACACATATTTTTGTGTTTTCTTCCAAATCGGGTCCCGCCTTTGGTTGTAAAAAAAAATGTTTAAAATCCATATTTAATAAATCTTGTGGATTTAATTGATCTTGCGGATAAACGAGTTTTAATTCATTACCGGACTTAACAATAAGTTCAGCTTTCATTTTAGGGCTTACGCATGTCCAATCAATTCCTTGCGGTATTGCAATTGTTCCATTAGTCTCAATTGCAATCATATAATTATTGTCTCGGAATTTTCCGATGAGTTCTTCATTCATTTGTAGTAATGGCTCACCGCCGGTGCACACCACAAACGGATTATGTTTGTTTTCACCTTTCCAAAGCATATTAATTATTTCGCATATTTCTTCAGGATTATGATAATCACCGCCGTTCTCACCATCTGTTCCAATAAAGTCTGTATCGCAAAATTCACAGATCGCATTTTTACGATCTTTTTCATACCCTGACCATAAATTGCATCCAGTGAACCTAACAAATACTGCCGGTCTCCCACTATGAAACCCTTCTCCCTGCAAAGTATAAAAAATTGATTTAATTTTATAACCCATATTAATTATTTTTGATAATTAAGAGGATCTTCAATGCCCACCTGTTCAAATCCTTGCAGTCTTAAAATACAAGCATCACAGTGTCCGCAGGGCTTGCCTATAGAATTTGGGTCGTAACAACTATGAGTAAGAGCATAATCAATACCAAGCGACATTCCCAATTTTATTATTTCTGATTTGGTCATCTGACTAAGCGGCGTATGGATTGTGATTCTCTCAGAGCTCTCAACACCGATTTTAGTTGCAATATTTGCTAACTTTTCAAAAGCGGTTATGAATTCAGGACGACAATCGGGGTACCCGCTATAATCTACAGAATTTACTCCAATGAAAATATCATAAGCTGGAAGTACTTCAGCCCAAGCAAGAGCGAAAGACAGAAATATAGTATTACGAGCAGGCACATAAGTAATTGGAATTTCATTATTGTTATTATCAATTAGACGGTCTTTTGGTACATCAATATCAGATGTTAGGGCAGAGCTGCCAAAAGTTTTTAAATCAATGTCAATAAGATTATGTTTTTTAACCGAAAAAGATTTGGCAATTTGTTTTGCAGAATCAATTTCGAATTTATGCAATTGTCCATAGTAAAAAGTAAGTGCGTATATCTCATAGCCTTCAGATTTTGCTATCGCCATAGCGGTGGTGGAATCTAACCCACCACTTAAAAGTACTATTGCTTTTCGATTTTTATACATAATTGAGTTGTGAAAATTACAATTAATCAATATTAACACCTGACAAAATATTTGACAACCAATAGATTCTATTATTGTCTAAATTACCGAAAAGAATTTTATACAATATGTAATAAGAGGTAAAAAAAATGAAGAAATATATACAATTAATTTTATCAATAGTCCTATTTACCGGATTAACAAGTGGTTTGCTTGCTACTGATCGTTCCATCATTAAAATAGGTAGCGATGTTCGTATAGAAAAAGACATGCGTGTTGAAGATGCTGTAGCGGTTGGAGGCAGCGTGTATGTGGATGGGATTGTAGATGGAGATGCGGTAGCGGTAGGTGGAACAGTCCATCTTAGTGAAGAAGCAATTGTACATGGTGACGTTGTTACTGTAGGTGGAGTAATTGACCAAGCAGAAGGAGCAATGATTTACGGTACTACTGTTGATGTAGGTGCCTTCGATTTTAAAAACATTTTTGAAGGAAAGCATTTTTTGGGCGGACATCGGGGCATACCAAAATTTTTTACAATTATTCCGTTAATAGGACTTTTTGCTTTGGTACTTCTTTTATCGGTTCTGATACCAACCGAATTAAGTACAGTGGCATCTAATATAAAAAATGAACCAATAATTATGTTTCTTTGGGGAATGCTCGGAGTAATTCTTATTGTTCCTTTAGCTGTTATGTTGGCGATTTCTATAATCGGAATAGCATTAATTCCGCTTGAGGTTTTAGCTGTTTTCCTAGCTTCGTTAATTGGTTACATCGCAGTTGCAATTATGATTGGTAAGAAATTACTAAAAGCGTTAAATAAGGATAATCCATCGGTAGTATTATCAGCAATATTAGGAGTATTAATTTTATGGTTGATTGGATTAATTCCAATATTTGGTGGCATTGTTATGGCAATTGCATGGATCATAGGATTTGGTGCAGTAATTATGGCTGTAGCACGGCGGAATAAAAAAACAGAGGAAATAGTAATCGAGGCCGAACCAGCCGAAGTAGTTGAAATTAAAAAAGCAAAATAATTAAAAATACTAATAATAAAAAACCCTGCATATTAGCGGGGTTTTTTATTATTTTAAAGTCAGTTAAATTTAGCTGTGGGTTTTATTAAAATTAAAATAATCTTTCCCAAAATGAGATTGCTTCTCTCAACAAGTTGGCTTGCAATGACACACCTCTTTTAATATGGTAAAATATAGAACCAAGCCGAAAGCAGGAAAAGAAATCCACCAAATATTTGGGATCAATGGTGTTCTCACCGTATTAAGTAGTAAGAATAAATATCACATACAGACAATTGAAATATTAGAAAAAAGTCATGTTACAAGAAATACGGATGTTCGAGAATTACTAAAGAATTACGTGTCACAGACATGTTATGTCGACCATGATACTTTTTACAGAAAATATGGAGAAAAAAGGACTCAGGGAATAGTCGTATCATTCTCGGGTGAAATAATCAAAGCTTTACCATTGTTTAAAGAAATTGAAGGGAATTATTGTCTGCTGATTGTTGATAATGTTACAGATACACAAAATTTTGGACAAATAATTCGCACTGCGGAATGCGCCGGTGTTAATGGTATTATTATCCCTGAAAGAAATAGTGTCGGTATAACCGATACTGTTTTGCAAGTCAGTCAGGGAGCATTTTGCAATATGCCGATATATTCTGTAACGAACCTGAATCAAACTTTAAGTCAATTAAAGGAAGATGACTTTTGGACAATAGCAGTTGAAAATGGAATTGATGCAAAACCATGGTCTCAGATTGATTATAAAGGAAAAGTCGCAATTGTAATTGGGAGTGAAGGGCAGGGGATAAAACCTCTTGTTTTAAAATCATGTGATTTTCAAGCGACGATTCCGATGCAGGGAGAAACCGCATCCTTGAATGTATCAGCAGCCACCGCTGTGGTACTATTTGAAAGATTGCGACAAATATTATTTAATTAAGTGGAAATCTACTTCTACAAATTACAAGCAGAAGATTTCAATCAAACAAGAAAAATGATTGTATTGAAATAGACAATAATTGGGTAAAATTAATTAATCCATGGAACAGTTATTAACAATTAGTAAAATTGTTTTTTGTGTATTTGTCCCTCTCAGTATATACTATATATTGATAAAAATTGTTCGTACTGCAATATTATCTACAAATCGTTGGATTAGTCTTGATGATATAAACTTTATATTATTAGCAAGTATTATAATTGCACTGGCATCATTTCAAAACTCTTTGCTAATTAAAATTCTATTTTTCGTACCAGTCCTAATATATACTTTGTTATTGTGGATCGATGCAATAATATTTTATTTATATTCATTTGAGATAAACAAAAGGAATTTGGCTGAATTTTTAAATGATTATAAAACCATGTTTTATTATTCAACACGATCAAATGAATTAATTAAAAGATATCCATGGATACTATTTGCGTTGCCATTATCTCTTATTATGATTATATCAATCTTTTTTAGAAGTGAACTGCCCAATGTACATACTTTTGTCATGCCAATTGTTTTTATAGTAAGTATATTTGTTTTACAAAAATTTAGCCAATCTGTCCTAAGAAATATTATTTTATTTACCATGATTATCATACCAAATTTTATTTTTTCAGAACAGATTATTTCTCTTATGAGAAGTATACCAAATTCAATCATGGCGCTCTTGTTTTACATGATATTAGCAATTATTCTTATTCTTAATATATTTAAAAAAACAGCTGATCATACATTTTTTACAATATTGTCTTATTTCAGGAAGTTTTTACGAGAAAATAAGCTATTGCAGAATTCTACAATAAAAATTAAAAAAGAACACAATAAACTAATTACTCTAAAAAGATTTAATCACACACCCACCAAATATTTTGGATTATTAAAGGGAGCAAATGTTATTTTAATAACTGTAGAATCTTTAGGACAAAAGTATATAAAAGAAAATATAAATCTAAGACTACCATTTATGAATAAGATTGCACAAGGTGCAACTATCTCAAAAAACCATTATGCCATTAGTCCACATACAAATCAATTTTTAACACATTTATTTAGCTCCAACTATACCCCTAACAATAATTACTTATTTCTAGAATTATTACATAATGTAAATTACAATACTGCATTTATTTCATCCGCTGATTTAAATATATGTGAAACAAATGAATTAATCAGGCAAATTGGATTTCAAAACATTATCGATAGAAATAGTTTAGGTAAAGTAAATAATCGCAAAGGTGATTATGTCTTATTAAACTCAATAAACAACAATAAAGATCTTTATAAAAATTCACCATGCTTTATTCAATTACTAACTCAGCAATCACACTATCCGTATTCAGTCGTCAATAAAAAACAATTCAATAACTATAGTAATCTCGATTTAAAATCCAAATATTTTAATGCAATTGAAGAAACTGATTTTGTATTAGAAAAATTATTTAATGAATTGTCAAATTTGATATCACTAGAAGATACACTAATTGTCTATTTGGGTGATCATGGGGAATCATTTGGAGAATTGGGGTATAAATCTCACTCGAATTCAACAATTAATGCACAAATTCAAGTTCCATTCTATTTAAAACATAAAAATCTTAAACCACAAACTGTACAATATTCTACGCATTTTGATATAATGCCCACAATAATGGACCTTTTAGGTATAAAATACCAATCTATGCATCAAGGAGTAAGCATTTTTTCAGATGAATTATCATTGCCGCCACTATATTACTCCATGATAAAAAAAGATAATGCGCCCGCTAACGTTAAACTTCGTTTGAATAATGAGAGTATAATGATTGATCGAGTATTGGATTATAATTTAAAAATTGATGATAACGATAATATCATAAAACATTTATCCAAGGGTGAAATTGTGTATTATCATACATTAATTTATCGAATGCTTTTAGAGCGAAATCTAATTTATTCATGATTTTAAATTTTAAAAACCGTTAAAAAATTTATTTTTGTTAAATGTATCAATAATATGATATTATTTGGTATAGTTAACTACAATGCAATAAAGAATAAACCCCGTTGTGAAACGGGGTTTATCGTCAGTACGCCAGGGAGGAATCGAACCCCCAACCAATTGATTAAGAGTCAACTGCTCTGCCGATTGAGCTACTGGCGCATGAAGGTGGCAAAATTAGTAATAATGAATGTAATAATTCGACCTAAAACCGAAAATAATTATAAGAATTTTACTTTATTAGTTGCTCTTTAATTTTATCAACTTGTATCTTTCAGATACCCCTAGAGGTAAAATTTGATTAGATAACAAGATTTGACACTAGGAGGTCGGCAAGTGAAAATGTTGGCTCGTTGTAAAAAACGAGCGAAAAAAAGGCTCCGGGTTGGCGTTCGGAGCCTTCTTTTATTTGGGAACTTGCAGTAACTTTAACGGTTATTTGAAAAGGGGGCGACCGGTTTCGACGGGATAAAGACGTTGATTAACGGCATGTGTTCCGCCAAGACGGAATTGAATATTCTTGGAAAAACAATAAGTGCCAATTACGGCAACGTAGCTTACGCTTAAGACGTAAGTCGTCCTGAATAGAATGAGTCTATGGTTTTATTTAAGGGCGTCATAAACATAGGCTGGTTCGGTTCGATGTCCAAGCGGATCGAATAAGATTGATTGGGCTGGTTCTTTTAAATTGGGGTCGCCGGCAGTTAAAAGAACAAGATTAATCCGGTAGACTAAGCATGTAGATGTTTTTCAAGGTTTTATTTCGGACGGGAGTTCGACTCTCCCCGCCTCCACTTCGTCACGGCGATGCAGTATCGTCAACATTAGAATAACATGCCATTTCTTTATATTGTAATCTTCAGTAAATTATTTGGGAATTGATTCTAATTTAACAAAGTAAAGAGAACTATAATGAACCTAAGAAAACTATTGATCTTAACACTCGCATTTTTAGTTATTTCTTGCGGTGTCAATACCGGCGTTTCAATGAAAGAGGATATAAATTTAATGAAAAAAGAAGCTGCACCAATTATTCCAGTGGAAGATTTATTCCGAAATTCTGAAAAAGCAACATTTAGACTATCACCGAATGGTGAATACCTTGCTTATTTAGCTCCGTATGAGAACCGCCGGAATATACATGTACAAAAAATTGGTGAACAAGATGTGGTTCGAGTAACCGATGTAACCGATCGCGATTTAGCAGGATACTTTTGGGCGAATAACGATCGTTTAGTATATGTTAGAGATAAAGGTGGTAATGAAAATTGGCATCTGTTTGCTGTGAATAAAGATGGTAGTAACGAAACCGACCTAACACCTTTTGATGGAGTCCGTGCACAAATAATTGATGACTTAGAAGATAATGAAAAAGAAATGATTATTGGACTAAATAAAAGAATTCCACAGGTGTTTGACCCATATCGTATAAATATAGATACAGGCGAGATGAGCATGCTCTACGAAAATCCCGGCAACATTACCGGTTGAGGTACAGACCATGACGGAAAATTGCGGTTAGCATTTGTAACAGATGGTGTGAATCAAACATTGTTGTATAGAGAAACCGAAGAAGATGAATTTGCAGAAGTAATAACAACCAATTTTAAACAAACATTAGCACCAATATTCTTTGAATTTGATAATGGTTCGGTTATTTATGCTCTTTCAAATCTAGATCGCGATAAAACGGCTGTTGTAAAATATGATCTAAAAGAGAAAAAGGAATTAGAAGAATTATTTATACACCCTGATGTTGATATAAGTGGTATTTCCTATTCTAAAAAACGCAAAGTTCCAACAACGATTAGTTATACAATCGATAAACTTGAGAGAGAATTTTTAGATGATGTAACCAAAAATATATTTTCTAAACTTGAGAGTAAAATTAGGAATGATGAACTCTATATCACTTCTTCTAATAAAGAGGAAGATAAGATATTAGTTTATGCAGGGAATGATCGTACGCGCGGGAAGTACTTTCATTATAATGTCAATACTGAAGAATTAACAGAATTAGCTGAATTAAGTCCATGGTTGAACTCGAATTATATGGCTCATATGAAACCAATCAGCTATAAGTCACGTGATGGCTTAACTATTCCCGGATATTTAACTCTTCCATTAGGAGTTGAAGCAAAGAATTTACCTGTTATCATCAATCCTCATGGAGGTCCTTGGGCTAGAGACCGATGGGGGTACAATCCTGAAATCCAATTTTTAGCAAACCGTGGATATGCTGTTCTGCAGATGAATTTTAGAGGTTCAACAGGTTATGGTAATAAGTTTTGGGAAAGTTCCTTCAAAAAATGGGGGCAAACCATGCAAGATGATGTTACAGATGGTGTTAATTGGCTGATAGAAAAAGGAATTGCAGATCCCAAACGTATCGCCATTTATGGCGGTAGTTATGGTGGTTATGCAACTTTGCAGGGTATCGTTAGGGAACCGGATTTGTATGCCGCTGCCGTTGATTATGTTGGTGTTTCGAATCTATTTACCTTTTTAAATACCATTCCTCCTTACTGGGAACCGTATAGAAAAATGCTCTATGAAATGGTAGGCGATCCGGCAACAGCGGATAGCACAATGATGCGTGAAAATAGTCCGGTTTACAATGCGGATAAAATTAAAACACCATTATTCGTTGCTCAGGGAGCAAATGATCCTCGTGTAAGTATTAATGAATCGGATCAAATGGTTGAAGCACTAAAGAATCGTGGAATAATTGTAGAATATATGGTGAAAGACAATGAAGGTCATGGCTTTGGGAACGAAGAAAATCGATTCGACTTTTATAGGGCAATGGAGAAATTCCTTGCTGAACATTTAGGTGGTAGAGTTTACAAGGAAACTGATAATTAATCTAACCTGTTACATATCGTTAGTGGATAAGTAATTAGATAATTATAAAAAGGCGGATGAGGTTTTACCTTATCTGCCTTTCAATTCTATCAATATCCGCCAAAGGGCGGATTTTTCATTAATTAACAACCGCCTTCCGAAGCTTTTTTCTTCTTTTTGTGTTTTATAGGTGGTTTTTATCAGATAAAAAACATTGAATCACATCCGCTTAGGAGCATTAATACCGAGAATATCCAACCCTTCTGCTAATATATTTTTTGTTGCTGATATCAATGCTATTCTAGCCTGAGAAAGTGGAATATCTTCCGTGATGACATGGCATTCCGTATAAAATTTATGGAAAGACGAAGCTAGAGTTTGAAGATAGTTTGTGATTGAGCGTGGCTCGAGAGATTCAAGAACAGTTGCCATTATTTCCGGAAATTGATTAAGCTGTTTCATTAATTCAATTTCTGCATCATGTGATAACAATGATGGGCCATAATTTTTATCAAACGTAATTCCATGTTGCTCGCCATGACGAATAATATTGCAAATCCTCGCATGTGCATATTGCAAATAAAAGACAGGATTCTTTTCTGATTGATCTTGCGCTAATTCTAAATCAAAATTGAGATGTGTGTTCATGCCACGCATTAAAAAGAAATAACGTACAACATCTTTACCAACCAAATTAATTAACTCATCCAATGTAACAAATTCAGCTTTCCGTGTGGACATTTTCACCTTTTCGCCACCCTTGGTCAACGTGACAAATTGATGAATTAATACGCGTAAATTTGATGTATTGTAGCCAAGTGCTTCTAATGCCGATACGACATCAGGATAGGAATCAATATGATCGGAGCCAAAAATATCAATAAGCAAATCGTAATTTCGCTCAAATTTATCGCGATGATATATAATATCTGGTAACCGATAAGCCGGCTCGCCGCTACTTTTAATTAGGACTCGGTCTTGATCTTTGCCAAGAGATGTTGTCTTGTACCAAGTAGCACTATCGGCTTCATATATCAATCCCTTTTGGCGAAGACTCTCGATGAGACTTTCAATTTTATTTGGTTTGATGAAATCTTTTTCATTAGAGAAAATATCGTGGATAATACCAATATATTCTAATGTATTACGGATATTGGAGAAAATTCTTTCTTCTGCAACCTTACGGAATATTGCATCTCCAATTTTAACTTTTTCACCGAATTCTTTTACAATATTTTTAGCGATATTTTTGATATAATCACCTTGATAATAATCATCGGACCATTCCACAGATTGACCAAGTTCTTGAAAATATCGTGCTGCAACTGATTCGCCTAATATACGCATCTGTTTTCCGCCGTCATTATAATAATATTCACGAGTAACATCATAGCCGTGCCACTGTAAAATATTGGCTATAGTATCACCGATTACTGCTTGACGACCATGCCCAACGGATAAAGGACCAGTAGGATTTGCGCTGACAAATTCAACATTAGCTGTTTTCCCTTTGCCTATATTTCCGGTATAGAAGTGTTTATCTTTATTAATAATTTGCTGTACAATTGATTGATAATAAATCGGACTTATTCTAAAATTTATGAATCCGGGCGGCGTTACGTTTATTTCAGATAATATGGAATTATCAATTGGTATAGCTTGTTCGATTTTCCTTGCAATTTCCATCGGATTTCTTCTGACTTGTTTTGCAAGGATTAATGCTACATTCGTTGAAAGATCACCAAATTTTGGGTTTTTCGAACTGGATAAATCGAATGACTTAACAGTTAAGTTAAGTTTTTCTAATGCATTAATTAGATAGCGGTTGACTATGTTTTTGAGGTTCATCGGTTATTTTTACCGTAGGCGCATCAGCCCAAAGTTTTTCTAATGAATAAAATTCTCGAACTTGAGTTTTGAAAATATGCAAAACAACATCTACATAATCTAACAATACCCAATTCTGGTGTTCGAGTCCTTCAATGTGCCAAGGTTTAGCCGGAGTGCCTTTTCTAACGGCATTGGCAATTGCTTGAACTTGTAATCCGGTCTCTGCAGAACAAATGATAAAATAATCTGCGGAACTTGATACTTTGCGCACATCAATGGATAGAACATTTTCAGCATTTTTAGTCAATGATAATTTGCTAATTATATCGGCTAATTGATTAGATTTAATTGATTTTTGCAATATTTTTGACTGGGATGTATTTGGCAATTTTATTATTGATTTGCGAGATATACTTTAATTGGTTTTACGGAGCGGTAATCCTTACCAAGAATCAGTGTGAGATCTACATCTGATGTTGAAATGGGTTGGATAATCACTCGGTCTTCATCATTGATATCAAAGTTTAGAGCTTTTGCCACTGTTTTAAGATTAAATAAATTATCCGAACGTTGAATTAGAGTGGTACGTTCGTATTCAAAATTATCTGCATTCTCCGAACGCACAACATCGATATGTTCTGTGCGTAAAAAATCGGAAATTTTGGCTGCAATCCCTTTTTTGCCGCAACCATTTAGGACTTCAACTTTAATATCAAGAATTGGATTAGATTCATATATATCAATAGCTAATTGTACTTTTAGATCATCATTAAGTTGGTGTTTTTGAATAGTTACGCCATCAGTCCAATTTTTTTGAGCAAAGGAATAAATAAATCCAACGACAACAATTGCCAGAACAACAATTAAAATATTATAGACGAATTTTGTCTGTCTTTTAGATTTTTTCTTAGGCATTTATTAAATCTGAGAACAATTAAAAACCACGATCTAAAAGAAGGGGTGATACTTGACGTCTGCCATACATTGGATAATTTCCAAAACTTACTTGGAAATGAGTATTTTCGGTAGGATTGTAATCAAGCACCGTATTAAAATATAATTGACTATTTGAATATGGATTTTGCGTATTTGAAGAAATCATATTTGGTTGCATGAATGTCAAATAAGTTTGTACTCGTAGATTATCACGTAGCATGAAATTCATATTATTTGTGTAACTCATTACACTAATTGATTGTTTATTCATGCTTATCATACTTGCCGAAAAACTATGATTCATGCTAAAGCGGCTTGGATCGAATAATGACATAATAGAATTATCAGAACCGACCGGATTATCAAAAATCGCATTTTTTTGCGATAGATCCGATTTAAGTTGTCCCATTCCAACAGAAAGTATAGTAATTAACGCAATAATATATTTTATTTTTTTAGCCATACCATTTCTTGAAAATTAAATTCAATTCTCTTAATTGTTCAACTGTATTAACGCCTGTAATTTCTATTGGTTCACTGGTAATATGCAAGGCAATGCTTTGTCCCGCATTTGCGATGTATTTCAGCGCATCCGGCAGGTAATATTCATTTTGTTTATTATCATTTTTAATTTTATTCAATGAAGGGAAAAGTTCTTTAGATTTAAATAAATAGATACCGGCGTTGATCTCTTTAATTTTCCGTTGTTCGTTATTACAGTCTTTATCTTCTATAATATAATCTAATGTATCATCATTTTTTCTGATTACGCGACCATATCCATGCGGATTTTCGAATATTGCTGTTAATACTGTTGCTCCATTGTCCGCATCACGATGAATTTTCAGCATCTTGTCTATTGTAGATTTTCGTAGAAGTGGTACATCCCCCGAGAGGAGTAAAATATCTCCGGTAAATTCTTTTAAAAGAGGTTCGGTTTGTTGAACTGCATGTCCGGTTCCTAATTGCGGTTCTTGAATTACATATTCTGCTCCGACCGGTTTGATTGCATCAATAACAAGCTCTTTTCTATAACCGATAATAGTAATAATTCGCTCAGAGTTAATGCTTTTTGCCAAATTGATTACATGTAAAAGCATCGGTTTTCCGCTTACCAAGTGAAGTACTTTTGGCAGATCAGATTTCATCCGCGTACCTTTACCAGCTGCCATTATTACAGTTGCGAGAGATCGTTGATTAGATGATTTCATGGCTTGAATTTACCACAGAGGCACTGAGACACGGAGTGAAAAGTGAGATATTTAATATTTCTAAGTGTTTTATATACTTAACTAAAATATAATTGGCATGAATATTATATAATATGAAAATAATTAGCAGATTGTTGATATTATTGATATTAGCATTTGCTTTGTAGAGGGGTAGTGTTTAATATATACCTGATTAGTAAAGTTAACATCAAACAATAAAACAAATAAAGGTAGTATATGTTATCACAAAGAATGATAAACTAAACACTGACAAAAGTAATAAGCACAGTGTTGATTTTTAGTATAATAGGTTGTGAAGCCAATGGAGTAGTTCAAAGCTCTAAATCGAATTCGGAAGTTAAAAGAAATATCATTTCCTTAACCGAAACCATTAATTCTTCGAATGTTAATATTCTCGAGCAAATTAACAATTCTGAATTGATGAAAATATATGCAGAAGATCTGGATACTGAATTCCCGATGGAAAAACCAATTTTAGCGCCGGAGGAAGAGGCAGCATTAAAGGAATTATACACTAACCCGCGAAAAGTATTTGCTGAAATAGCCAAAGAGGAAGATGGTGAAGAATTCATTAGCTTAATGACGGCAATTGTTGAACAGAAAGATCCCGAGGAAATAAGATCAAAACTTGCTTATTTATTAACCGTAGAAGAATTAGCGGAATTTGATGAGCAGGCGAAAAGACTTGAGGTAGAATTACAGGAACTTGCTAAAACAATGGCTGGTTTTGACAAGTACTTGCATTGGATGTTTGGTGGTGCCTTTGGCTTATTAGCTGCATCCGCTGCTTATAAAGCTTTAAAATGGTGGGCTTCTCCTTGGGCAAGAGCGGCTGCTTTAGTAGTTGTATCTGTTTCAGCAGCCGTTGTTGTTGGGGCTGCTAAAGAGGCATATGATTATATTGACAATCAGAATGGTGGTAATCATAGTGTGGAAATGGCAGATTTTTGGGCTACAGTTAAGGGTGGCGGGACTGCAGGAACAGCAGCAGCTGCTATTGATTTAACATTATCCGCCTTATTTTTAAATTCAACTGTGCGTTGGGTAACATTGGGGATTTTTACTGCAATATGGTGGAAATTTACAATTCAAGCCTTACAAACTGGTCAACGAATATTATAAAAACATATTTATTTATGGAAAAATAAAATGAATAAAACAGTTATAGCTATCACAATGATATTTTGTTTAATATTGCTTTCTTGCGGCAATCGTTTGACCTCACCTGATGAAGATGAATTAGCTTATAGTTTTGAAGTAGGAAAGGGTTGGGTGATTAGCGAAAAAGGAGAGAATGAGATATTTGTTCGGTCATCTCTATTTGGCGATAGGAATGTTTATTATAATAATAAAGAAAAAATATTCTTGTTTGCTTGGTGTTGGGCTGATTGTAACGAAAGAATAAAGCAAAATGAATGGTCTCTTGACGATGATGGCGACTACCACGCTTTTCTTTTAATAGATGAGTATAATGACAAAACGAATCGGCTTCTATTATTCAATTTCAAGGATGAGGTTACAACTGAATTGAATATAAAAGATACTGAAATAGATAGTTTTGTTTTTACCGATTCCACATTTGTTTATACTGAAGAAAGTGGCGATGAAGTAACAATAGATATCGAATAAAAAGAAAGAGAAATACTTTGCCCCGATACTTCGGGGCAAAGTTGTAAAAATGGAGTTTGAATTGAAAAAGGTATTAGTAATAACAACAATATTGTTGGGTGTGTTATTCTCGCAGGATACAGCTAAAGTTGTAGAAAAACTGCCAGAAATTAGAGTTGAAAAGAGTTTTTGGGGAGATACACCGTTTATAGGTGATACACAGGTACCACTTACATACCCTGAGTTTGTGCAACTAATAAAAAATGTCCCTGAAGCACACGCATTACTTAAAAAATCAAAAAAATATGAAAATATTGGTATGGGTTTTGTGTTAGGTGGTGGATTACTAACGGGGTATCCACTTGGACGTTCGTTAGCAGGTGGTGATCCGGATTGGACACCCGTATATGTAGGAATTGTTGGAATTGGAACAGGTTTTTATTTTGCTGGTAAAGCTGGTAAATAACTAAAACAATCTATTGAAGTCTATAATCAAAACAGGTAATTGAATTAATCTTTTGCAAAAACAACGGATAATATTAATTATTTTAGTAATTATTATTTCTTTGATAGGCAAAGAGGCTTACGCACAAACCCTGAGCGTAAACCTTGAGGGTGTTTTAAACGGCAAATATGGTATCAGTTATGATCGTTTTTTAAGGAAGAATATACTTTTAACAAACGGAATCACATATCAGAATTATAGAACTGGCATTTTAACTGCATTGTTGTATCCAGTCAATATTGAGAGCTGGCAAAATATTTCACTTGCAAGTGGTATTAGAAATTATTTTTCTGATGAGTTTAGGGGCATGTTTATTTCAGTTGGAATATCCATTGGATATGGATATGTTGAATTTGATTATTATAGTTTAAAAAATAGGCTTGGCTATATGCAGGACCCAATTCTAAAAGGAGTATTCTACGAATCCTTTGCCAAAGTAGGATACGAATGGAAGATTAAAACTAAAGTTTCGTTTGCTATAGAAGTAGGATACAGATATAGGAATAATAAGATTGATTTTTCTCGACTGGATGAGTATAAGGATTTTGAAATATGGGGATTAGAAGATTTCCCATTTACAATAACTTCATCTGAATTTGAAAATAATAATTATTATATTGGGTTTTCTCCATCAATTTCATTGAAACTAAGATATCATTTATGAGACACCTATATCTATTATTCCCCCTATTGTTGCTCATTTCTTGCGGTAAGTTAAAAATTCAGGAAAAGGCGGGAGAGTACGGAACTTTTTGCGGCGTGCTAATCCCAATAGAAGAAAATGAAATTTTAGCTAAAGGAAGTGTTAAGCCCTTTAATAAATTATTATATTATCCTAAGAAGGTAGAATATAACGTGTTGCATGTCGATTCATTTTTAATGAATATAGTAACAAGAGATTTAAATAGAGAATGGAGCTTCATTTTTTATATTGACACGATCTATAACAATGAAGTGTACATAGATATTGTCACAGTAAATTAACACTTACGTTTGGTTTAAATTGATGATCGAAATAACTCTTGCGAAGGTTTTAAACCTTCGCAAGGTTAATATTAGAATCTATTTCCTCAGTGTCTCGGTGCCCTCTGCCTGCCCGCCGTCTATCTACGCTAAAGCTACGATAGATAAATAGCATCAGTGTAGGGGGTGGTTTAAACTCAAATAGTCTCTATAATTCCGCCACCGAGACATTGTTCCCCATCGTAAAAAACAACTGATTGTCCCGGTGTTGGAGCAAATTGGTTTTCAGTAAAAATAATATTTGCAATTCCATTTTCGATAGCGATAATTATACAATTTTGATCTTTTTGACGATAGCGGATTTTTGCTGTACACTCAAAAGGAATTTTGCTTGGTGCGAATGTGATCCAATGTAATTGTCCCGCTTTTAAAATTTTGCTGTACAAGCCGGGATGATTGTGTCCCTGTCCAATTATTAAATTATTATTATCCAAATCCTTTTTTACAACATACCAAGGTTCTTCAGTTGTACCATGACCGCCGCCAACACCGATTCCTTTTCGTTGACCAAGTGTATAATACATTAAACCGTCATGTTGTCCTACAAATTTTCCTTCAGTTGTAATTATATCGCCGGGTTGGGTGGGCAAATATTGCTGCAAGAAAGCTTTAAAATCACGTTCACCAATAAAACAAATACCGGTGCTATCCTTTTTGTCGGAATTAAGAAAATTTTGTTCTCTGGCAATTTTGCGGACTTCAGTTTTCGTCATTTTTCCCAAAGGGAAAATTGATTTAGAAAGTTCATTTTGTCCCAATAAATGCAAAAAATAACTTTGGTCTTTATTCTTATCGATTCCTTTTAATAATTGAATACCGCCCGCAGATGTAAATATTCGAGCATAATGTCCGGTTGCAATTGCTTCAGCTCCCAGTTTGAGCGCATACTCCAAAAAGAATTTAAATTTTATTTCTTTATTACATAAAACATCCGGATTTGGGGTACGTCCCGATTTATATTCTGTAAGGAAATATTTAAACACGTTTTCACGATATTCTTTTGAAAAATTTACTGAATGAAGAGGTAAGTCTAATAGATCACAAACTTGAACAGCATCACTATAATCTTCTTCAGAGGAACAATAAAATTCATCATCTTCGTCTTCCCAGTTTTTCATAAATACGCACTGCACCTCATAGCCCTGTTCTTGCAGTAAATATGCTGCAACGGAGCTATCTACACCACCGCTCATGCCAACTATTACTCGCTTCGCCATCATTTTTTCCGGTTATACTTTTTTAGGATTTCATCGAAGGCTTCGATTAATTTATCAACTTGTTCAATAGTATTACCTTTTCCAAAACTTATGCGCAAACTCGATATATTATGCTGATTACTAATATGCATCGCTTTCAGAACATCAGACGGTTTTACGGTTCCCGATGAGCAAGCCGATCCACTGGAAACAGCCATTCCTTTCATATCAAGATTAACCAATAGCATGTCACTTGTAACTGAAGGAATTGTTACACTAACAAGTCCTGGGAGATGTAAATTGGGATGACCATTATAAATTGCATCAGGATATATTTCAGCCAATTTATTTTTAAAATGGTTTTCTAATATTTGCAAATGATTTTGTGCATTCGGTTGGTTTTTAACTGCCAATTCCATCGCCAATCCTAAACCGGCAATTCCGGGCGTGTTCTCAGTTCCGGCTCGGAGTTTTTTCTCCTGACCCCCGCCAATGATCATAGGATACAGTTTAATTCCATCACGGATATACAAAAACCCGACCCCTTTCGGACCATAGAATTTGTGTGCCGAAAATGACATTAAATCAATATCTAATTCATTTATTAATATTTGAATTTTACCGGGTGTCTGTACAGCATCGGAATGAAATAAAACATTATTATTTTTAGCAATTTTTACTATTTCAGCAATTGGTTGTATTGTACCAACTTCGTTGTTAGCATACATAATTGAAATGAGGGCTGTATCATCGCGGATAGCGGATTCAATATTTATTGGGTCAACCATCCCAAATTTATCTACCGGAACGGTAGTGTAACTAATACCGAAATTCTTTAAATGTTTTAACACTTTTAAAATTGCCGGATGTTCAATTGAAGAAGTAATAACATGTTTTTTGTCAGAATATAATAGATTTTGTAAAACCATATTATTTGCTTCTGAGCCGCCACCGGTAAATATAATATTACGTGACTTTACGCTTAAGGCATCGGCGATTTGGCGCCGGGATTTTTCTATGATAGCACGTGCTTTTTGTCCGTATTTATGAATACTGGATGGATTTCCAAAATGAGTGTTAGCTACCTCTTGCATTAAAGCTAACACCTTAGGGTCGATTGGAGTTGTGGCGCTATGATCAAAATACAACATAATAGGGCGGAAAGTTACAATAATTTAACGGGGAAAATAAAGGATGAGAGTTCTTGCTGTAACATATTAAAAACTTGTAAAATGCGCCCCTTATGAGAGGTGATTCAATACTAATTGTCGGTTCAATTGCCATCGATACCATCGAAATAGGAACTGAGCGATACGAAAATTTACTTGGCGGTTCCACTACTTACGCTACAATTGCTGCTGGAAAATATTCCGATGTAAATGTAGTTGGAGTAATAGGTACCGATTTTCCACAACATGGTCATGATATTTATAACAAGTATGCCGCAAATTTGATTGACTTTAAAGTTGAGCAAGGCAAAACGTTCAGTTGGGGTGGGCGCTATCGCGATAATTTTGATGACCGTGATACACTATTTACTGAGTTAGGAGTGTTTGGAGAGTTCAATCCAAAATTGTCAGCGATAAATAAAAATCAGCAATTCGTATTTTTGGCGAATATTCATCCTAGTTTACAGGATTCTGTTATTGACCAATGTCAGGCAAATCCTATAATTGTTATTGATACAATGAATTTATGGATTGATACAACGCACAGCGAATTATTAACTGTTTTAAGTAAATCCGATATTCTATTGATCAATGAAAGCGAAGCTGAAATGCTAACGGATTGTTCAAACTTAGATGATACGGCTACCACGCTTATTGGGTTAGGTCCTCCAATGGTGGTAATTAAACGTGGAAGCAATGGAGCTGTTCTGTATAGTAATATGGGTGAAAAGATTATAATAGGTGTGTATCCAATTAATAAAGTAGTTGATCCAACCGGAGCAGGAGATACATTCGGTGGCGGATTTGTATCGGCTTTGGCGCAAGGTAAAACTTATGAAGATGCTTTAGTGTTAGGGTCAGCGTTGGCATCAATTTGCGTAGAAGGTGTTGGAATAGATGCCTTAGAGAAAGCCACAATTGTGGAAATTGAAAATCGTCAAAATTTTTTACGAGATAAGGTTACATCTTGAAAAACAGAACAGTTACTTCTAACTTACTGGGTTAAATTTTATTATATCAACTTCAAGAGGATATTATGACAAAATCTAAAATCACAGTATTTGCACTTTTCAGTTTAATGTTAGTGCTATTCATTGGATGTGCCAGTGAAGAGCTCACATCTGCAAAATTGTATATTCAGCAGCAAGATTGGGACAATGCTGAAATCTATTTAGTTAAAGCATTAGCAGTAGAACCGGAAAATCCCGAAATACCATATCTATTAGGCGATTTAATTTATGGCCGGAATATGGATTGGGGTAAGATGAATAAAATGTTTGACAAAGCATTGAGTTTAGGGGCAGATAAAGTAATCTTACAGGGCGGTAAAGTTGGTGATTACGTCGCTCAAGCTCGGGAAAAACATTGGGTGACCATTTATAATAAAGGCATTAGTTATTTTAATGAATTTCGTAAATCCGGTGACGGTGAAGATTCACCGATTTTACAAGATGCCATTGCATCTTTTAAAACAGCTATAGAAGTGAATCCGAACAGTGGTCAATCTTATGGAATCTTAGCGAATTGCTTATTTGCTAGCGGTGATTCAGATGGTGCACTTGAAGCCGTAACAATAGGTACTGCGAAAGATCCTGGAAACTTTGATTTAAGTATGACCGCCGGTAAAATGTTTTTAGCTGTTGACGATAAAGAATCGGCCTTGATTTATTATAAGCGAGCCGTTGATATTGATCCAACAAATAGTTTGGCTACACGTCAATTAGCTCAGACATATTATGACGTTGGTGATAAAGAAATGTCTTTAGCAATTTATGAAGGTGCAATTGCAAAAGAAACTGATAATAATTTGAAAGCTGATTTATACTATAATCTCGGTGTTCTAAATATGCAGCTTGGCGACTTTCAGCAAGCTGAAGATAATTTCTCAATGGCATATGATTATAATCCTGATGACATCGATGCCCTTCGTGGAATTGCACAAACATTTGAAAATGCCGAAAAATGGAGTCGTGCAGA
The DNA here is from genome assembly GCA_030606865.1 of bacterium. Lineage (GTDB taxonomy): Bacteria > Fidelibacterota > Marinisomatia > Marinisomatales > JAHJCW01 > JAHJCW01. The sequence goes on along the minus strand of JAUWFQ010000016.1, from coordinate 3,969 downwards.
GTATTTTTACCGCAAACTGATTGACATTGAACCTGAAAATCCACAACACTATCGTGCAATGGCTCGTGTATTATTACGCCAAGGTGATACAGATGAAGCACAAAGATATTTTGATATCTCTAAGAATGTAAAGTTCGAAGTAACGTTTGAAAAGCTTGAACTTGGTATGAATAAAGAGGATGTTAGAAATCTTGTAGGGCCACCAAAAGAGGTTAACAAAGATGTTGGTGATTGGGGCGTTAAGGAACAATGGGTATACAATAATGGATATCTATATTTTGATAATGGAATCCTTAGCAGTTGGCAAGAGAGGGAGTAAGCCATTAGGGTTTTAACTTGATTGATTTCTAAGTGAAAAATCCCCCACCCGGGGGATTTTTCTTTCTATAATTATCATATTACAATGTTCCCAAACATAAAAAATATTAAATCATCATTAATTGGAATGAGTTTAGATGATTTTACGTCTATCGTAAAAGATTATGATGAACCAAAGTACAGAGCGGAGCAACTTTTTACATGGATTTATAAACGCAATGTTCAATCTTTTGCGGAAATGGAGAATCTTCCTAAGCAATTGAAAATAAATATTGCAAACAATTACTTACTAAATCCTTTAAAAATATTGAAAGTAACCGGTACTAAATCGGCGACGACGCGCAAATTTTTATTAGAATGTAATGATGGAGAAAAAATTGAAGCTGTTTTAATGAAAGAACAAAAACGTATTACGATATGTCTTTCTTCTCAAGTCGGATGTGCTTTGGGTTGCGAATTTTGTGCAACAGGAACAATGGGTATTATAAGAAATCTAACAGTAGGTGAGATAGTAGCTCAGTATTTGTTATTGTTAAAAGAATCGGAAAAACCGATTACAAATGTAGTTTTTATGGGGATGGGTGAACCGTTTCTAAATTATAATAATGTAATTAAAGCAACCGATTTGATAAATCATCCTGAGGGAATTAATTTAGGCGCGCGGCATATTACTATTTCAACAGCAGGAATAGTTCCTCAAATACGGCAATTTGCAAAAGAGAAACAAAGGTATAAATTGGCCATCAGTTTGAATGGCTCGACGCAGGAACAGCGATTAAAAACTATGCCAATCGCAAAGAAGTATCCAATTGATAAATTAATTGAATCAGTTAAAGATTATTATAACGCAAGAAGAAAGTTAGTCACTTTTGAATATGTACTTTTAGCAGATATTAACGATTCAGAATTAGACGCTAAGCGATTGATTAGTTTAATTAGTGATTTACCATGTAAATTGAATGTAATTCCTTATAATGAGATTGGAGGTAAATTTAACCGTCCGAGTGATGAAAAAATCCAAGATTTTCTTGGTAAATTTATAAATGCTCCTTTCACGGTGACTACAAGGTGGAGCAAGGGTGCAGATATAAATGCCGGCTGCGGACAATTGGTAGTAAGTTAGGAAATTAATTTATGAAGTATTTAATTTTAGATATGGCTGATTATGTTGGAAGCCGTTCCGGATTTATGCATGGAGTGGCAATTATTTTAGGTTCGGGACTTGGAGATTTTACTGAACAAATACAAACACCGGTAGTAATCCCATACCATGCAATCCCTAATTATCCGCAACCAACCGTAGAGGGTCACAGCGGTGAATTTGTAATTGGGAATTATAAAAGTGTTCCTCTAATAGCTGCCAAGGGACGATTCCATTATTACGAAGGTCATGATATCGAGACTGTAACATTGCCTATTCAATTGTTTCATAAACTTGGCGTTAAGTATATCATAATCACGAATGCTGCCGGTTCTGTTAGAAAAAATATGCCGCCCGGCACACTTATGGCTATTAGTGGTTATATGGATTGTACGTTTAGAGAAAATTTATCTATACCACAAATTGTTGATGACATATCATCAAAATTATTGGGTTGCGCGGAAGAAGCTAGTAATAGAGTAAATGTTAAACTTGAAAATGGAATATATTGCTGGACTCAAGGCCCTGCCTATGAGACTCCGGCCGAGGTTGAATTTATTCGGAATTTAGGCGGCGATGCAGTGGGTATGAGCACGGTCCCTGAATTACAAGCAGCCGAACAACTTGGAATTGAAGCAATTGGGATTTCTACAATCACAAATTATGCCGCAGGAATTATTGACCAACCGTTAACACACGGTGAAGTAATTGAAACAGCTAATCGCACAAAAGATGATTTTGCTGACCTGATTGGCGCAACTATCGAAAATATTGGTGAACTTTTATGAGTGTTAAAATTTTACCTGAAGTGACTGCAATTAAAAATGAGATTATCGCTAATAGAAGGGATTTCCATAAGTATCCTGAGCTTGGATTTAAGGAGTATCATACAGCAAAAGTTATTGCAGAGAAATTAAAAGCCTATGGAATTGATGTAAGAACCGGCATTGGGAAAACCGGTATTATTGGTGATTTACACGGCAAAGGAAGTGGCAAGACCATCGCGTTGCGGGCAGATATGGATGCTTTACCTGTTCAAGAAACCAGTGATGTTTCCTATAAATCTCAGAACAATGGTGCTATGCATGCCTGTGGTCATGACGGACACATGGCAATGTTATTGGGGGCAGCTAAAATATTATCGCAAAAGCAAGATTTGTTTAAAGGAGATATTAGATTTATTTTCCAACCTGCTGAGGAAGGGAAAGGCGGTGCACGTTATATGATTGTAGATGGATGCTTGGATGGTGTTGATGAAATATATGGTATGCACTTATGGAACTACCAACCGTATGGAGAAATCGGTGTTAAGTCAGGAGCTGTTATGGCAGCAGCAGACATCTTTGATATTACAGTTAAAGGTATTGGTGGACATGGAGCAGCACCGCAAGGCACGGTAGATGCAATTGTAGCCGCATCAAATTTAATAATGAATTTACAGACTATTGTTAGCCGCAACACCGACCCAGTAGAAAGTACTGTGATTACAGTTGGAAAAATTTCAGGAGGTCATGGTTTTAATATTATAGCTGATGAAGTTAAGTTACGCGGAACAGTGCGAGCTATGACAGAAAAAAACCGACAAATGGTAAAAATCCGTATGCAGGAAGTTATTGGTGGAATCGCCAAAGCCAGTGGTGCAACAATAGAAATGGATTATCAGGATGGATATCCGCCGACAATTAATGATGAAGAATCAACTAAAATAGTTCAGAAAGTTGCTCGCAAAATTGTTGGAGATGGAACTGTGGAGCCATATTTAACAATGGGAGCTGAAGATTATAGCTATTATTTACAAAAAATCCCTGGTTGTTTTTTCTTTATCGGTTCCACGCCGTTTGATAAAGAACCAATGTCCGTACCGCACCATTGTTCGCATTTTGATATTGATGAACGAGCTCTTTTAATTGGTACATCTATGTTTGTACAATTAATATTTGATAAACTATATTGATATATAGAGGAAATGATGAAATCACATTACAAGGAACTTTATTTTAATATACCGGAACGGATTGATTTTGTAAATATAACTACACAGGTAGAGGAAGCACTATTAGAAAGTGGTATCCAAGAAGGACTGTGTTTAGTAAATGCTATGCATATTACTGCATCTGTTTTTATTAATGATGATGAATCAGGATTACATCGCGATTATAAAAGGTGGTTGGAGAAATTAGCGCCACATGCACCGATTGATCAGTACTACCATAATCGCACCGGCGAAGACAATGGCGATGCACATCACAAAAGACAGATTATGGGGCGTGAAGTCGTCATCGCGGTAACAGGCGGAAGGTTGCATTTTGGAACTTGGGAACAAATATTCTATGGTGAATTTGATGGGCGCAGAAAAAAACGCGTACTTGTCAAAATTATAGGTGAATAAATAATATGGCAATCTTATCTTCAGTACACGCTACTCAAGCATTCTTCCTCTCCGGTGCTTTTAAGAAAGTTTTTCCTGATAGATTATTGGTTATTGAGCATTCTTTTGGTAACAGCTTCTT
>JAUWFQ010000128.1 GCA_030606865.1 bacterium | reverse complement strand
ACTATTGATGTATCATTGCTAAGAACTTCGATTAATTCTTTCGGCATCATTTTATTACCATTTGAAAAATAGGATATATTTGCGATACTGCCGTTAACAAATTTCAGGTTGATATTTACTGTATTCTGCAAACTGTCTGATGAATCTATCGCTTGTGCGAAAACTGACTCAATTTTGGAATCTGCTATATATTTTGCAAGATCAACAAAATGGCAAGCTTCGCCAATGATTCTTCCACCTCCAATTTCCTTGTCATTAACCCAATGATCAGATGGAAGGATACCTGCATTTACCCGAATATTAATAGCCTTGATTTGTTCTGAAGATAGTATTGATTTCATTTTTTTTATATATGGTGAAAAACGGCGATTAAACCCGACCATTAAGAATTTGTCTTGTTTTGATTTGTCATATATTTGTTTAATTGATTCAAGTTCTGCTTCCGTAATTGCTAAAGGTTTCTCTGTAAAAATATGTTTTTCTGTCTTAATAGCATCCAAGATATATTTTGCGTGCGTATCATGGCGGGTAAGGATGAATATTGTATTTGTATTTTTATCATTTATTACTTTTTCAGCTGAATCATAGGTTGAATTAAAACTAAATTTATTTGCTACATATATCGCATTATTGCCATGATTTGTATTCACTGCAATAAAATTACATTTACCCTTCATTTGAGGTAATAATATATTTTGTGCAAAATTGCCTGCACCAACTAATCCGATATTTGGTTCAGTCGGATTGATTTTAACATGTTTGTTACGATGTACATCTTTTACTTGTTTCTTATCAATATTATAGGAGATTAAGATACCTGCGAATTGTTCAGATTTATCTAAGATCATTTTGTATGCATTTGAGGCATCCAATAAATCAAATTCATGCATAATGAGATATTCAAGATTCAATCTATTTGATTCTAATAAATCAATGAAAGTTTGCATATTTCGATTTTCGGTAAAACGTACATAACCTATTGGATAATCTTTGCCTTTTTCTTCATAGTCCGGATCATATCTTCCGGGACCATACGATGTGGACATCAGTAGATCTAATTCTTTATTATAATAATGTTCACGCGAGAATCCTGTTGGAACGGCACCAATCACAATAACCTTAGCTTTTTTTCGAGCTATTACACCGGCAAATTCAACCGGATCTAATGATGATGTGCCAGCTGTAATAAGTATTGCATCAGCTCCATGTCCATTGGTTAAATCAAGAATTATTTGTTCTAATCCTTCTTGATTACGTACAAATGCGTATTTAGAACCTCCTTTTTTGGCAAGATTAACTTTTTCATTTTGTATGTCAATGCCTATTGGTGTCACACCGGATGCTTGAAGGATTTGCATTGTGATTTGACCAATTAATCCAAGCCCAATTACAACACAATTACTGCCGACTCCTAATTCAGCTCTTCTAATTCCTTGTAGCGCAATAGATGCGATTGTAGCAAAAGCAGCTTGTTTAATGTTTACATTTTTTGGAACTTTTGCACACAAATTCTGTGGAATCGATACTATATCGGCATGCGAAGCATTTTTTCCACCACAGGCGACGAAATCTCCAACAGAAATTGATGTAACATTCTCACCAATTGCGATTACTTCACCCGCACAGCTATAGCCAAGAGGGGAGGGTGCTTCCAGTTTATTCATCACAGTACTATAAGTTGAAATCAATCCTTTAGTTTTAATTGATTCGATTACTTGTTTTACCTCTTTCTTCCGGGATTTCGCTTTAGCGATATAGCCTTTGCGAGCCTCAGAAACCATGTATCCCTCAGTTCCCGCACTAATTACTGAATAATGATTTTTCACAAGTACTTCACCTTTTCCTAGAGTAGGAAAGGGAACTTCTAATATTTCCATTTTACCGGATTTTAATTGTTGTGTTAGTTGTTGCATTTAGACTACTCTCTTATCATATTTATTATATTCTTTACCATTTTATCTGCTGTAAAATGATTTTGAAATGTTGAGTAAGAATTTTTACGCACTAGTTCATAGTTAATTTCTTTAGTCAATAGCTTGGTGATAATATCTTTCACCTCGTTATTATTCTGGATCAGAAATCCATTATTATAATTATTGATCATTTCGGGGATTGCACCAACATTTGTAGCAATTGTCGGAATTCCAAGGCTCATAGCTTCAATGATCGTGAGAGGTTGTCCATCATAATTTGTCAGATGAATTAATAGATGATTATTAGATATTAGTCGCCACTTATCAGTCCCGTTTTTCTGTCCATGAAATGTGATATAATTTAATAGTCGCTTTTCTTCGATAAATTTATTGAAACGATCAAATTCAGAGGAGTGAACAAACTCTCCAATGACATTCAAATGTATCTTTTCTCTTAAATGGTTCTCAAGAGAATTCAAAATCTCCAATACTCTAAGGAATCCTTTACTCTTACTAATTGCACCAAGATATAATATATTGAATTTTGAATTCTCTTGAGAATTAGCAGTAGTAATTTTGCTAGGTTTGTGTATTCCATTGTTTATTATATAGATTGAGCCGCTATAACCCAAATCTACTATATATTTTTTGATTGAAATAGATAAGACTCTTATTTTTGATATTCTTTGTAAGGTTGCTAATAATACTTGTTTTTGAAAATTTGATTTTTCAATAAACGGAAAATTCATTCCGTGTAATTCGCAGTAAACTTGTATTTTCAATAATGATGTGATCCATATAATAATTGCATTTCTTAAAAATGCATGAAAAGTTTTTGGTAATCCAATATAAATGGTTGTTGGTTTAATTTTAATTAATTTAATTAGTACTGCTGTGATATAATATATTCCATAAAAATATGAAAATATATTTTGGTTACCCTGTTTTGATTTCGAATAATTTAATTTTGAAAAGGTTAGACATTCATAATTGTTTTTAATCGCATCATGCAGCACTTGACTAACAATCTCCCCTCCACCAAAAGGAGGTGGAATACTTAGTATAAATAATATATTATTATTCATTAAATTATTACGGTATTGTCGTGTAAAAATGATCCAATCAAGTTATTATTAGATTCTATTTAGGAAATTTTGCAATAACTCACCATTAGTTTTTGGATTAAAATATTTTATGGCAGCATTCCTACCATTTTGACCTATTTCAATGCATTTCTGATAGTTTAGCAAAGTGTAATCCATGGCTTTATATAGTGAATCAGAATCTGATGGATCAGCTAATATAATATCTATTTTATCCCTTAGATATAACTTAATATCACTGATATCCGTAGCGATTACTGGTTTACCGGTTGCTAAATATTCACCCAATTTAAATGGGAAACCGGAATTCGCATATTTTGATCCAATTCTTGTCATTAGCAGCACGTCTGAATCTTGTAGAAAATCATAGTAATCATCTTCCGGAATTATGCCAAGAAATTTAATATTATAATTGATATCTAAATTCTTTAAATACTCGTAATTTTTACTTATCCTGCCTGTCTTTCCGGTTAAAATCAATTCAATATTTGGATGTTTATTAAATAACTTTTTATAAGCGGTAAGCATAAAATCTATTCCGTCTTTGACGCCAAATGTACCAGTATAAAGAAACCTAAAATTACTTCTTTTTTTAATTTTAAGAGATTTATGGAATAAATTTTCAGCAGAAATAGGTATTAATTGAATGTTATTACTATCAATCTTGTACGATTCAATCTTTTTTTTAAGAAAATTTGAAATAACAATAAATCCGGTTACGCAAGACATCATTTTACGATTTATAAATGTATTAACTTTATATTTTAGTGCTAGACGAAAACTAATCTTTTCGTTTTGCACCGAATAATCTTCTACTAAATCTGTTACAATTTTATATCCAAGTTTGCTAGCAAAGGACAATAATTTTACGGTTTCGATATTCAATCCACCATAAATATAGATTATATTGTTATTATGTCTATTATAGAGATTTACTAATTGTTGATTTAAATATTTATTACCAAGAATACTATTGATATACTTGAATTTTACTAATTGGTATTTTACTTTATTAAATAAACCGGATGCATTATTTAATCCATTTGATTTTCTGAAAATAAATACATTGACAATGGCTCCATTGTCAGCTAGGTTTTCGGCAAAGAGTCTAATTCTTTTGGTTCCGGCCATTCCGATCGGATATGGCTGGTTACAGATGAAAATAATGTTCATTAAAATATTATTTTTATATTAGAAAAACAAATTGATTCATCGTTTTGTAATATTTATAAATTAAAAAATAATCCTGAATAGTTGATTTGTAATTTTGTGCTATTATTTTCAAGGTTTTATAAATTTTACTGTCACATAATCTAATATTAATTAATATGCTTATTATAATGATAATATAATACTGAGTATAACATAGTTAAACCAATAAATAACGGTTTCTCGAAATTTTTATTTCCAAATCCAATAAAGATTAAAGATATAATCATTATTAAGGCAAATTGTTTATCAATTTTGTAAGAGTAACAGAGTAGATCAAAAAATTTATAAATAAGAAAAAAGTATAGTATAAATGCAATATATCCGTATCTATTTAGTAAAAATGTTGTTCCATTTGTTCTCCAATCAAAATAAGTAAGAGGCCTATTTTCAACAAAGAATCCCTTGCCAAATAAAGGGTGATTAAAAGATTCATTTATGTCTAGAACCGCATTGACTATTCTTGTCCTATTTACATATTCTAAATTTGAATAGTTTACTTCGTATAATTTAGTAGTGATCTCCAATCCAAATGACTCTACATTTAAAAAAGAATAATATGCAACTAATAATGTCAATGGAAACATTAATAATTTGTTTTTCCCGCCCCCTTGCGTAAAGTACCACCCCGAAAGTATAAAAAATAATATTGCAAAACCACCGGTAGACCAACTAGTTATAATTACTAATATGAAAACTATCACCTCTTTACTAGTAATTTTTTTAAATACAATTAAACTAAATGATAGAGCAGGTATTATAAAAAACATTGCTGTAGATGGCTCTGTAAAACATACTGAATTGCGCATAAAAATTCTATTAAATCCTGCTAGATCCGACAATACACCACTTAAACCAAATGTTGCAGGATTAACTCCTGAATGGTTCATTGTATAAATTATAAAGTGAGGTGCTGGAAGCCTTTCTTTTGATAAATCATATAAATAATGATCAAATATTGGTGTAATCTTAAATAGGACAAAGCTTTCGAAACCTGGAGATAATACAAATAGTGTCCAAAAAAATAAACTTATTAAACTTAAGTAATAAATTATTTTAAGATATAAAT
>JAUWFQ010000043.1 GCA_030606865.1 bacterium | reverse complement strand
TGCAGACTTACATCACTAATTTCATGACGCAACAATGCTAATTTGCTGAGAATACATCTAAAATGTTCTTCTTTTAAAACGCGTATATCTAATGTTATATCTTTTAAGATTTTTGGATCATCTGAGGTTAAATATATTTCCGACAATAATTCGATAAATAATTCACCATTGATGTTTGGTATTAAAACTTCAACTGCCTTCACGCGTGTTTTAAAAGACGGATGAAATCGCAATCTTGTTAGTAGTGTAATTGCAATTTCAATAAGATCATATTTATCACTTACTAATATTTTTGAAAGGTAATTAATTGCAGTCGAAAGATTATAATCATACTCATTATATAAAATAATTGCCGAATTGTGTATATTTTTTAAATCGAATACTTTTTCACGTAACGCATGTTTTAAATCATCTATAGTTTGTTTATCGACTTTTTTTAATTGGAATTTAAATTTTGATAATTCGATTACTAATTCAGATAGTTGCTCAAAATGTTTCGGTGAAATTGCTGAGAAACCAAAAAATTCCATAAATTGTTGATTGCCAAGCCACAATTCAGGAGATATAACCAATTTATTTAAGTCTAAAAAAATATTTGAATTTTTATATGTGTAATCTCCAATTTTTGCAATCGATTCATCAAAGTTTAATTCTAATGATTTATCAATATTACGTATGCGAAGTTTTTTACCGTCCCAACTTAAATCATTTGCAATAATTCCTGATTTTCGTAATAGCCATTTTGGAATCCGTACTTCATTAGTTTTATATAAAAAGAAGTTGTAATCCTTTTCATACATTGGAGAAATATATTGAGTAAAATTGTTGAGTATCGGTTTCCGTTTAAATGTTTTTTTGGGAGTCAGTTCACCTTTTTCAACAGAAAAATTCCTATCAATAATTGCAAAATTGACAATTCTTTCATAAGGTGCTAAAAAACTATTTACAGAATGTAATAAAGAACTATAGTATTCCTGTAAATTAAAACCCTTTTCATTCTCAAGGTTCTTCACCCATTTTTTATCAGGAAATAGTAATACCGTATTATATGCTTTCCCATCACCTACAAGGAAAACAGATTTTACTGCATCAAAATCTTGGAACATATTTTCAATTTTTTGCGGAGAAATAGTAAGACCACGACTATTTTTATATATTTCCTTTTTTCGGTCAATTATAAAATAATGATTTTTCTTTTCTTCAAAAATATCACCGGTGTGGAACCAACCCTCGACAGATGCAGGTGTTCTAGTTTCTCCGTGATAAAATGATGTTACATAGGGTCCTCTCAATAGCAATTCATTATCATTGCCAAATTTCAATTCGATACCGGGTAAGGGTATACCTACAGAATCTTTAACATAATCGTTTTGCGGAGTCATTGTAACACCACCCGTAGCTTCCGTCATACCATAACCGCTTAATAATTGTATATGATATTTATGGAAAAAATTAAATATATCAGGATCAAGATAACCCGCTGCGGATAACCCCAAACGTAATTTCCCTCCGGTAGTTTCGTTAATCAGCAATGCAATTTCATTTTCATTTGAGTTATATACGAAAATATCCGATGTAAATAATTCATAAAATTGCAACCACCTTTTTGGAATACTTATAAAAATTGATGGTTTTGTGACACGTATATTCTTTAGTAAAGATTTAAATGATGGTGATTCGGCAAAATTATAAGTAGCTCCCCAAAATATTGCCCCCATCATTTCTAAATATCTGCCAAATGTGTGATATAGCGGAAGATAGCACAAAAATACATCATTGCTATTTATGTCCGGTAAAGCCAAAGCCCGGGCAAATCGTTTAGTAATAATATTAGTTTGCGTAAAAATGATTCCTTTGGGATTTGCAGTGGTACCGGAAGTGTACATAATTGTAGCATCTTCATCCATTTTGGTCATTTGCATTCTATTAGTTAAATATGCATCATCATTGTTCGAATACTTTTGAATAAAATCATTCCACAATATATGATCAATATTTAAAGTCGGTGTTTTAGACAAAAGAATTGTAGAAATTGTATAGAATTCAATCGGTATTGTATTAATAAGATTTGTTTGCTCAGATCCTCCAACGAATAAGTGTGTAATTCCGGAATGTTTGATAATATACTTGAAATGTTCTTTTGAAGTATTTGCAAGTATCGGAACTATCTTAATATTGAAAGATAAGCACGCTAAATCAACTAAAGCGGATTCTAAGGAATTTGGTGTATATAAACCGATAACCGATTGGTCTGATTTTCGTGTTAGTTTAAGGATCGATAAACCTATAGCTTTTATTTTATTCCAAGCTTCTTGATAAGAGATTTTGATTACCTTATTTCCGTTAATTGTTTGAAATAAGGTATGATCGTAATATCGCTTTGCACGTTGTTGGATTAAAATACCGGTGTGATATTTAGACTTAATAATTAAACTAAATAATGTATTAAGCCATTCCTTTTGCAGCTTCGATTGATAAAATACCGCGTTTATTTGCGGTAAATGACCGATCTCAAGAAAAGAATGAATTAATTCATCGGAATATTCTTCTTTTAGTAATTTTTGCGAAACATTTAGCAAATCTTTTGGATTGAAGTTAGGTATAGAATCCTTTGACAGTACTGAATTAATTATTGTATTAATTTCTTTTTGCATAGGTAAAACAATATAATTGATTGTTAATTTATTACAATTTGAAAGTAATTAGTATTATTTATATATTAACTTAAATTTACGTTATCTTAATTGTGATATGACTTTAGAAATCGCCATAGTACTACTTATTATCGGTTTAGCGTTTGTGCTATTTGTTACAGAGGCTTTGCCAATTGACGTCACTGCCCTGTCCATTTTAGGTGTGTTGTTAATAATTGGATTTATATCACCTCAAGATAGTATAAAAGGTTTCTCCAATCCTGCTGTAATAACAATTGCGGCACTGTTTATATTAAGTCATTCGCTGCAAAAGTCTGGAATTCTGGAATATTTAGTTTTACGAATGATTAAAATTGGTACAAAATCGAAAACATTTGGACTCATTGTATATTTGTTCGCAATAGCGATTGCTTCCGCTTTCGTCAATAATACTGCTATTGTGGCAGTATTTATTCCGATAACCATTAGAGTTGCTCAAAAATTTGATATAAATCCGTCAAAAGTTCTAATTCCATTATCTTATGCAGCAATTTTAGGTGGTACGTTGACTTTGGTTGGAACATCAACAAATTTATTAGTTAACTCATTATTAGTTGAAGAGGGTACCTACGAACCGTTAGGTATGTTTGAATTTACTAAGTACAGCGCAATTCAATTAGTTATTGGATTAACCTACATTATTTTAATAGCATATAGATTTTTGCCATCCCGGACTGTGCCATCAAGCTTAACACAGAGTTACCAAATGGGCGAATACTTAACGGAAATGAAGATCAGTGACAATTCTCCACTTATCGGAAAAACATGTCTGGATAGAAATTTGAATCGCAATTTTGATGTTACGGTTTTGGATATAGTTCGTGATGGAAAAATGATAACTAAAAATATTAGGCATCTAATATTAAGGGAAAATGATATTTTATTTGTAAGAGGTTCTGTTGATAATTTTTTACGTATGAAGGATCTTGAAAAGGTTACTTTATTGACTGATGAAAAATTAACTGAAAAAGAATTGGTTCAGGAAGATAATGTTTTAGTAGAGTGTTTATTGACGAATAAGTCGGATATTACCGGAAAAAGTTTAATGCAGGTTAATTTCCGTCGAAGATATGGCGGTTTTGTACTTGCCATACGACGTGAAGGTGAGATATTACGCAAAAAGATTGCACATATAATCTTAAGAACTTTTGATACTTTATTGGTATACGGGTCTCGTCAAAATATTGACCGTATTTCTGAATCTGATGGATTTATTGTATTAGATGAAATTGAAGCCCAGTTGAAAAAACATAGATTATGGTGGTTGGGAATAGTTGTAATTCTAACGGTAGTAGGTTTATCCGCATTAGGAATTTTGTCTATTTTATCCGGTACGATTATTGGCGTTACAATTTTACTTATATTCCGAGTTTTAGCACCAAATGAAGCATATAATTCAATACATTGGCAGATAATTATTTTCATTGCTGCCTTAATTCCATTGGGACATGTTATCCAAACTAGTGGTACAGCCGATTGGATAGGTAACTCAATCTACAATTTAGCTGATTTATTTCCCGAATCATATAAGCCCATAGCATTGTTAAGTATGATATATTTAATAACAATAATACTAACTGAAGTTTCATCTAATGCAGCAACAGCAATATTAATGACGCCAATTGCGATAGTTGTATCAGCAAAAATCGGTTTAGACCCAAGACCATTCATTTTTGCAATTTGTTTTGCTGCCTCTGCATCATTTATAACACCTATAGGTTATCAAACAAATTTAATGGTATATGGTCCCGGTGGTTATAAATTCACCGACTATATGAAAGTCGGTTTTCCGTTGGCAATAATATTTTGGGTTTTGGCTACTTTATTAATTCCGGTTCTTTGGCCATTTCAAGCTGTTGGATAACTTTGTATAAGAATATCTTGTAACTATTTTTACTAAATATCATCCAAAAAGCAAACATAATAAATATAGGATTTTCAAATGAGTGATAACAAAAATTTAAATACATTTACAGACGCCAATTGGGGCGATGAAGTTGGTAAAAGTTCGCTGTTAACAATAGTTGATGTATGGGCGCCTTGGTGTGGTCCATGTCGGATTATCGGTCCGGTAATTGAAGAACTAGCAGACGAATATGCTGGCAAAGTAAAAGTTGGCAAACTTAATGCTGATGAAAATACAATGGCGCATCAATTAGGTGTTTCAGGAATTCCAACGATACTCTTTTTGAGAGAAGGCAAAGAAGTAGATAGAGTAGTTGGTGCAGTTCCAAAACAAATGTTAGTTGAAAAAATCGAATCTCACATAGCAGGACAAGCACAAGCATAATTGTTAATTGCAATTTTAGTAAATTGACTAATACAGTATCAGAAAGCACGCTTATTTCCAATGCACAAAAGGGAGATAAGAAATCTATTTCTCTATTAGTTAATCAATATTCATCTCGTATATATGCTATCGCTTTCAGATTAATGCAAAATGAAGAAGATGCAGAAGATGTTTTACAGGAAACGTTTATTATAATGTTGAATAAACTCAATACATTTGAGGGTAAATCATCGCTATATACGTGGTTGTATCGCGTTGCGACAAATGTTGCACTGGGGAAATTAAGGAAGAAAAAAAATATTGATGATTCAATGCCATTCGATAAAATAGAATTTGAAAATATTTCATCATTGGAAATAGCTGATTGGCCCGATCATTTGGAAGAAAAGTTTGATACTGAAGAGTTTCGTAAATGTCTTGAGAAAGCTATGGATGAATTACCAGACCACTACCGTGCAGTTTTCATTTTACGTGATTTAGAAGGTCATTCAACTAGAAATACTGCCAAGATATTAGAGATTAGTGAAGCCAATGTAAAGGTGCGGTTAATGCGGGCAAGATTATATTTACGTGACCAACTGGCATATCATTTAAAATGTGTTGATAGAGGAGATTATGGTAGATAACGACAAAATATTATCCGATATCTTGAACAATAAATTAGGTGAAGATATAGATAATAATACCATCCAAGAGTTAGCTGATCATATTAAACAATGTGAAGAGTGTAAAGTGGATGTTGATACAATTCAGCAAACAATAAAATTAGTACGAACTGGTGATTTTGAGGTTTTACTTCCACCAAGTGTTTCTAAAAGGTTATTAAAAGTATTGGATTTAGATGAGGAATGATAGATAAAAATATTTATATTGAAGATTTAGTGCGTGAATATCCTGAAGTAATTTCACCTTTAGCTGATCTCGGAATTATTTGTATCGCCTGCGGTGAACCTGTTTGGGGAACATTAGAAGAACTCGTGGATAAGAAAGGATTACACAATCTTGATCAGATATTGGAAAAACTTAATAAAATAATAAATATTAAAAATTATGATACCGAGTAAATGGTTTAACAAGACTATTCTAAAAAAGATAAGCTTTGGAGTAATTGTCGGAGGTGCAATTGGTTTTGCATATTATTATTTTATCGGTTGTAAAAGCGGTACATGTGCCATCACAAGTAGTCCTGTAAATAGTACTATGTATGGAGTACTATTAGGTGTTTTATGGACTATCCCGACCAAGAAAAAGGGAAAGTATAATGAATTACGGCTATAAACGGCAGGTTAATCAAACGTTTGAGCAAACTGAACAAAAATTACGTCATGCCTTAACGGAAGAAGGCTTTGGAGTAATCACGGAAATTGATGTACAAAGCATTTTTAAACAAAAGCTAAATAGTGATTACAAAAAATATAAAATATTAGGTGTTTGCGAACCAAATACAGCATATAAAGCTTTAGCTATTGATGAGCAAATTGGACTTTTATTACCGTGCAATATAGTCATTTGGGAAAATGGTGATAAATCGACTTCAGTCGCTGCTATTAACGCAAAAGTACAATTATCAATAGCTGAAATAAGTGAATTAACAAGCCATGCTGATCAAATAAATCAAAAACTTAAAGCAGCGGTGGATAAAATATGAGTGATGCATTAACAATTATCATAATTTTTGCAGCTTGGTTATTTATAACAAAAGTATTATTCCCCAAAATGGGAGTTCTTACCTGAGGTGTGCCGTATTATTCTCAGTGTGAGAAAAAAGAAGAGGAGCAAAAATAATGCCGATGTATGATTATCGCTGTAAGAACTGCGATGAAGTTTTTGAAGAATTAATACTTTCCAGTACTACACCGGACGAAGAAATAAAATGTCCTAAATGTGGTCAGAATAAATCTGAACGGTTGCTTTCAGCACCGATGATTTCTACCAGTGGTTCATCTAATGGTGTATCGACATCATTAAGTAGCGGCTGCGGTCATTCTGGTTTTTCCTGAGCATAGAATATTTCTGCAGTTGCAGATAATTCAGAGTTTAGGAATCAGCAATCCAATATTGTCAAGAGACTCGCTTTTCGCAATGACAATGCATACATTTTTATCAGTGTTCTTTGTGCAAAAATAATTAGTGCAATTCATGGTAAGTATTACCAATTTAATATCCTAAATTCTCGCCTTTATGAAATCTAACAAACATAAAGGATCCCGCCTAAAAATATTTTCCAAAAAGCCTAAAAAAGCTTTATGGACTTTAGCCATACCAATTTTAGCTGGTATGTCAATCCAAACAATTTATACAACAGTTGATATGATTTATATCGGCAGATTAGGGGGTGAAGCAATAGCAGCAGTTGCATTCAATATGCCGCTTCTATTTTTTGTATTGGGTTTAAGTATGGGCTTAGGATCCGGTGTGACTGCTTCCATTGCACGGTTTATTGGTGCGAGTGATAAAATTAATGCAGATAATAGTGCGGAACATGCTTTATTGATGGCGTCAATAATTAGCATAATTATGGTTCTTGTCGGTCTATTATATGGAAAGCAAATGTTGGTAGTCCTTGGCACAACACCAGAGCTAATTAATATTGCATGGTCGTATTTGCGAGTTATAACAATTGGATTATTTTTTATGGTTTTCTCTGGCTTTTTCCGCTCAATTTTAGCAGGCGAAGGAGATATGAAAACACCAATGATAATAACGGCTGTCGGAACGGTATTAAATATTATTTTAGATCCAATCTTTATTTTTGTACTCGGTTATGGCGTGCCCGGAGCAGCAATTGCTACTGTCATTAGTCAAGCAATAGTATTTTCTATTTTTATTTATTTATTTTTAATAAAAGAACATACATATGTCACATTTCGATTGAGAGATTTCTCGTTTTCAAGATATATTATTTATGACATAATAAAAGTTGGCGTTCCCGCTTCAATGGCTATGATTATCATGTCGGCTGGACAAGCGGTATTTAATAAAATACTAGTTAGTTACTCAGCTTATTCAGTAGCTGCATTCCAAATTGGTGGTAGGATAGATGTCGTAATATTCTTGCCAATTATGGCAATTGCTACAGCATTAACTACGTTAGTTGGAATGTTCTACGGTGCAAAAGATTTTGAAAATGTAAAATTTATTATTAAATACGGAATGTTACGTTCTGTATTCATAACTACAGTTGGTTCAATAATAATATTTATTTTAGCGCCACTTATTGTAAAAGGTTTTTCCAATGAACCGGAAATTCAGCAAACAGCTGTTACCTACTTGAGATTAATAGTTTTTATTTATCCATTGATATCAATTGCTATGACAAGCGGGAGAGTTATGCAAGGATTAGGGTTGGGTGTTCCGATGTTGGTAACCACTATAATTCGTGTTCTTGGTGTATCTGTACCGTTAGCATTGATTTTTAATTATGCATTGCATAAACCTATTGAATGGATGTGGTATTCTATGATGATAGCGACAGTAGTCGCAGTTATCACAGCAGCGCTTTGGTTAAGATTCGCGTTAAAGCGACGAATGATTAGCGTGTAAAATTATTTATTTAAACGATTTATTGAATAAACAATTACCGATGCTAAGATAATTTTTATTGCTGCACCGGGTAAGTAAGGATACAAACCAATTGATAGTGTGGTTTCAAATCCGGCTGTGACTGCTAACCAACTAATTCCGAAAATAAAAATAACTGATGTCCCGAATATCATTGTTAAAAAGGTAGCAGTAAACTTATTTGTCCATTCTTTTTCCGATAAATATCCAACCAAGTAAACTGCTGGGATAAAACTAATTAAATAACCGCCGGTTGGCCCAAGTAAATACAGAAATCCCGTTGTTCCCCCTGCAAATACGGGTAAGCCAATTATTCCTTCCACAATATACATTACAACACTAAGTGTTCCAATTCGGCTTCCGAGTACACCGCCTAAAAAGAGAATACCAAAAGTCTGACCGGTAATCGGAACCGGACTAAATGGTACTGGTATTGATAATCGCGCTAATAGCGCTAATAATATGGAACCGGATAATGCAATTACTATGTTTGCAGTCAGTGATTTTGATTTGATTAGTTGTTCTGTTAAAATCATATTTCCTCAATAATAATGATTGTAAAATATTTATATCTAATATTAATGACTACTATGCTGTCTAACCGATACCTTTTTTCTACTTCTCTTAATATCATCTAAAATTGCGATAAAGCAAGGTATGACAAAAAGTGTTAATCCGGTTGAAATTAATAGACCAAATAGAATTACATTGGCTAATGGTGCCCACATTCCTGATGAACCACCAATACCAAATGCCATTGGCAATAATCCAGCAATAGTCGTTAGTGACGTGAGAATAATCGGCCGTAGGCGTAATTGACCTGATTCCACAATACTTTTCCAGTATTGGTTTGCACTCATTTTTTTATCCCGACGATTATTCATAAAGGTGATCATTACGATTGCGTCGTTTACAACGATGCCGGCTAGAGCGACAAAGCCGAACATGGACACGATACTGAACGGATTACCGGATATTAACAAGCCTAACATAGCACCGATCATAGCAAATGGAACTGTTGTTAGGATGATCATTGGTTGTGTATACGAGTTAAATTGAGTTCCAAGAATCAGGAAAATAATAATCAGACTTAGGACGAAAAGTGAACCGATATTTTTAAATGTATTTGAGAATTCTTCCCACTGACCGCCGGTTTTAACTGATACGCCAGGAAATCTCTTTTCAATATTCTGAAAAACACCGCTTAATTTATTATCTACTTTATCTATTGTAATAAACTTTTTATCAATATTAGCTGTAACCATAATTGTTCTTTTTTGATCAAAGCGATTGATGGCCGTGGGACCTGGTTTTATTTCAAATGTAACAATATCACGCAATGCGACAGTTTGTCCCGTCTGATTAGTTACTCTTAAGTTTAAAACGTCCTCCAAAGACTGGCGATTTGACACGTCATATTTAATAATAACGTCTATTTCTTCGTCGGCATCACGAAATTCAGTTGCTTTAATACCACCAAATGCCGAACGAACAAACATAGAAACTGTCTGTATATTGAATCCGTATAAGGCAGCTTTTTCTTCATCAGTAATTATTTTAATTTCATTTTTACCTGCAGGAAAATCGTCAGTTATGCCGTGCACACCGTCAATTAATTCTAAGGAATCTTGTAACGCCAGTGCTGCGTTTTTAATATTTGTTAAGTATTTACCTTGCACTTTTATTGATACATCCTTCCCAACCGGCGGACCTCCCGAGATTTCCTCAAACTCAACTGAAACAGGCCCGCTAATATTTTTAACTTTAGTCTGCATTATTTTCATAAGATCTTTTGTTGCTACTGATCGAGTTTTACTAGGATCTAATTGAAATAGAATTTGTGCGACATTCTTTTTGACAAGCCATTCCTCGTTGGCTTGCAACAAACCAACATTTGTAATAATATGATCGATTGGTTCTTGAGGTAGTTCTTTTGCTGCTTCCTCGAACTTTGTAACAATACGATTAGTTTCTTCTAAACTAGTACCTTCGGGTAATTTTAATAAGACTTTAAATTGATCAAAATCTTCTTCACCAAACATTTCTACACCTACTAATGGAATGACACCAAAGGAAAGAATAAGGATTACAACCAACGCGCCTATGACATAGTATCTTTTCCTTAATACTTTGAATAATAATTTGCGATAACTTTTTCGAAGACGAATAAAGAACTTTCTGTCACCCTTTTTGTGTTCCTTTGATTCTAGAGTCCAATCAGCATAATGGGATGGCAATAAGAAGAACGCTTCAAACAATGATGCTATGAGCGCTAAAGAAAAAACAAGCGGTACAATTCTCATGAATTTACCCATAATACCGGTCAACAGTATTAGCGGTAAGAAAGCAGCAATGTTTGTCCCGATTGATGATAAAATTGGAGACACCACCTCTTTCGTTCCGAGAATAGCTGAATCAACCGAATTATATCCCTTCAAGCGGTAACGATGACAATTTTCAATTACTATTATTGCATCATCAACAATAATACCCAATACCATTACTAAAGCAAAAAGTGTGCTTCCATTCAAAGAATAACCGGTCATTTTCATAAAAATAAATGTAATAAAAAACGAAATTGGAATTCCCAATGAAGCTAACATTGCATTCCGTTTTCCAAGAAATATATATAATACCAGAATTATGATAAACATACCGATTAAAGCGTTGTTTCTTAAAATATTAAGTATTCGATTAATGTAGATGGAATTATCCATTGTATAACTAAAAGAAACTCCGTCCGGTACCTTATTCCTGAATTCGTCAACAACCAATTTGATTTCCTCAATAGTATCAAGTGAATTGGCATCGCTCTTCTTTGAGAGCGAAAAAGTAATCGATTGCTTGCCGTCCAGGCGTGAATAAATTTGCAATTCTTCGCGAGTGTCATTTACGGTGGCGACATCTTTGATTTTAATAAACTCACCGGTTGGCGATTTACGAATAATTGTATTGCCAATTTCTTTGACTGATTGATATTCACCAATTGATCGAATTAAATACTCGGTTTTACCGATGGAGATATTTCCCCCGGGAATATTTAAATTTCTTATTCTCAGAGCCAAAGCAATTTCTTCAAATGAAATATGGTAGGAATTGAGTTTTGCCGGATCAACTTCAATCCATATTTCTCTTTCAGCCAAACCCGAAACCTGAACTTGTGCGATACCAGGAATGTCTATTAATTCTTCTTCTAATTCATCCGCAATTTTGAATGCATTTTCTTCAGGAATCGAAAACGCCAAATTAACCACGATTACCGGTTGAAAATCACTGCTACTGAAGTCATCAACGATTGGGTCTTCTGCATCTTCAGGCAAAACAACTTTATCAATTTCAGTTTTTAATTCAGATAATTTCTCATGGAATTCACTCTGCGACATATCTTCGAATTTTACTAATAAAAACCCAAATCCCTCGCCGCTGGTTGATTGAATTTCTGATATGTTTTCAATATCTTTTATTTCATCTTCAATAGGATCAACAATCAGATTTTCGGTTTCGGAAGGAGCAGCGCCAGGGTATACTACTGTTATAAATATCCAGTTAAAATCAACGTTTGGATTTAGTTCGCGGGGTAACTGTAATAATGATAATCCGCCAAAAGCAAAGAGCCCTATCATCAGCATATTTACTAAGACAGAGTTTTTCACGGAAAATTTTGCAATATTCATCTTCTATTCCTTAAATCATTTGCATTATTGTGGAGTAACTATCAATTAACAGATTCCACAAAAACAGATGTTTTCTCACCAAGGTTTTTCATTCCAACTACAACAACAGTATCACCATCAGCTAAACCGGAATTCACAATTGTATTGGAACCTAAAGATTGACCGGTTTCAATTTTGTATAATTCAGCTATAGCACCATTTATTTTATAAATATATTGATCACCATTTTTGGTCACTAACGCATAATTTGGAACAGACAATTGTTCACCCTTATCGCTGATGGCTATCTTTCCACTCGTTGTCATTCCAGCACGGATTTCCTTTTGTGTATTAGGAACGTGTATTTCAACTTTGAATGTACCAGTTTGCTCGTCGGCTTGCGGTGAAATATATCGGACTTTTCCGCTAAAACGTTTATTATTCAAGGCTGATATTTGTATGTTTGCCGGTGAACCGACTTTGACAAAATTGACCATATCCTGACTTATGCCAATCTCAATTTTAAGAAAACTTAAATTCACTACTCTGTAGATCGACATGCCGATACTAACCATTGTCCCTAATTCAATATGTTTTCTTGAAATGATACCAGAAATAGGTGATTGTATCCTGGTATTATTATAATTCTTTTCCAGTAAGCTTAAATTCGCAATTGCGGACAGTTGATTTGCTTCGGCATTTTTGACAGTGAGAACCGAATTTTCATAAGCTATTTTAGAAATATCATCATTCTCAAAAAGGATATTATCACTTTCAAGATTTAGTTGAGCAATTTTTAGACTGTTGTCAGCAGATAACTTTTGTGCCTGAGCTTGCTGAAATTGATTAAACGGTACTTCATCATCAATTACTGCCAAAACATCTTTTGTTGATACACTTTGTCCTAAACTCTTGTTAATCTTTTGTACCTTTCCTGATACCTCAGATATTATATCAACTGAACGAGAAGGAGCTAATACGCCGGTAAACGGAATTGTTGCTTCAAGATATTGTTTTGAGACTACCATTACTTCGACTGGTACAATCTTGGTTTCACCAACGGTTAACTCGGTTTTCGAAGCTACTTCCTCGTTCTCGTTATTTACACCACAAGACATTATGGCAAGGAACAGTAGTATTAATAGGGTTTTGGTAATAAATTGATATTTCATTATAAACTCCATAAAAAATTAAGTTAATCAGTTTTTATGATTTCATCAAGATTGCCAAGCAAATAATTCAGTTCAATAATAGCTGAAATAAAGTCATATTGATTAGTGATATCCGTCAATTCATTATTTTGTAAGGCAAGTTTCGTGTTAATAAAATCGATATTAGAAATCAAACCACGTTCTTTTTGCTGCTCAATTATTCTATAATTGTTTTGAGAATACTTTACGTTCAATTTGGATAGTTCGCGCTGAGTTTTTAAATCAATAATTTTATTAGCGGTCTCCGATAGAACGAAGCGAATATTATCCATTTGATTTTGGTGGTCTTCTTCACTTTGTTGGTATTCATAATAGGAAGATTTTACATTCGAAAAGTTTTGGAAACTGGTGAACAAAGGAATTGAGAAGTTAATCATATATGTTTCAGGTGAATAATCATCCAATTCTAATGTATTGTTTTCTCGCCAAGCATGCGTATAAGATAGATTTACATTTGGTAAATAAGAAGAGTAAGTATTTTTATATAGTAATTTACTCAATTTTGTTCGTGATTGCGATGCTGTAAGCGCTGCATTTGCTTTGATCAGTTTGTCATCTGAAAATTTAATCATTTGCAGAATTTCATTATTTGATAAGTCAGTAAATTTTTCTGCCTCATTTAATAAATTGATCGGTATTGTTGATTCTACCTCGAAATCGGTAAACATATCCATGTTGATAAGATTAGTTAAAACCGATTTAGTGGTACGCAAAATTGATTCGGTATTTATTAAAGAAGACTGCTGAGTTTGATAATCAATTTCCCAAAACAATAATTCATTTTCTGAATAACGACCGGCTAATTGTTGTCTCTCAGCTTTTTCATAATTCAATTTTGCTAAATTCGTAAAATCTTTTTGCAATTGCAATAGGTCTTCGCTCTTTAACACTGCAAGATAACTGTTAATGACTTGAAACAAAATGTTGTTTCTAGTGGATTCGTTCATTTTTTGAGCGGTTTTTTTACCTGCATTAGCAATGCGTATTCCGTTTAGAAGTACTCCATTGAAAATCGGCATCGACACATCTATAGCAGTATAGTATGATTCCTGAAAAACGGTCTGTGGCATTTGTGCTTGCAATTCGGGAGGCATATAACGTCTGAAATCTCTCTCAGCCAGTGTTTGGTCATCTATGTGCATATAACGGGAGCTAAAGTTAGCGGTAGGAAAGAATTGTGTCCACGCTCGGTATTTATCCCATTTTGCTTTTTGTAATCCGTAATAACTTGATTTAAGTTGGTTATTTTCCTGCAGAGCTCGGGATATTGAACCTTGCAATGTTAAATATACTTTATTATCAGTATTTTGTGAAAATCCGTCTGATAACAATATAGTAATCTGAATTAAAATAATTGTAAATAATTTCCAATAAGATTTATGAAATTTATTATTTTTAAAAAAGAACATTAATTATCTCCTTAACCGAATTATAATTTTATTGTATAGATAATTCTTGATTAATTACCTTATTATTAATCACGGCCAATACTTTTGAGTATTTTTGTTGCAAAGTTTTTCATTAAATCTGCCTTAACGATTGCGATTCCTTTTGTTTCATGGCCCAAAACAAGCAAAGTATCTCCGGGCTTAATATTAAACATATCTCGAGCTTTTTTTGGGATTACAATTTGCCCCCTTTCGCCTACTTTGACAGTCCCAAATATGTGTTTACCTTTTGCAACTTTTGTCATTATTATT
>JAUWFQ010000114.1 GCA_030606865.1 bacterium | reverse complement strand
ACCGGTAAAACATTATCGATAACAGCTGAGAATATTGCTAACAATCCAAAGATTATTAAAAATTCAACTGAAAATGGATGTTTGGATGAAAATTGAACTAGTACTAATCCACAAAAAGCAATTGGAGGACCAGGTAAAATTGGAATTATAGAACCGAGTATTCCGGTTAAGATTAATAGCACACTAATAGTAATTAATAGTATATCCATTTATGATAAAGCATAAATAGCAGATAGTTGAAACTACTATCTGCTATAATTATGCAAGAATTATTTTAAACCTTTTCTAACCAATAACGGTTCAATCTCAGGATCTTTTCCACGGAATTTCCGATATGTTTCGGCTGCGTTTTCCGTACCGCTTAATCCTAATGCATATTTTCGATATTTTACAGCAATTTCTTTATTGAATAAATCTCCGGAATTTTTAAAGTATTGGAAGGCATCTGCATCCAAAATTGCAGCCCAAATATAACTATAATATCCAGATGAATATCCAACAACGCTAGAGAAAATATGGTTAAAGTAATAACTATTATATCTTGGAATAATTTCCGGAATGAGACCAATTTTTTTCACTAATGCTTTTTCAAACTCCAATGGATCCCAATCTTCAGTTTCTTCCAAAGTGTGCCAATCCATATCCAAGAACGATGCCGCTAAATATTCTACTGTTCCAAATCCTTGATTATGCAGCGAAGCATTTTGAATTTTACTAATTAATTCGTCAGGTATGGGCTCGCCGGTTTCATAATGTAATGCGTAATGCTTTAACACTTCCGGTTCGGATGCCCAATTTTCCATTACTTGACTTGGGAATTCTACAAAATCGCGTGGCATTGTTTGATTTGTATAGGTACGGTTTCTTAATAAACTATGTAAAGCATGACCGAATTCATGGAATAATGTTTCAACTTCACTAAAACTAATTAATGCCGGTTTATCGCCGACAGGACTTGTGAAGTTCCCAACATTTATAGTAACAGGATGTATCCAATTTCCATTTCTATTTGATTGATATCTGAAACCACTACACCACGCTCCAGTACTTTTACCTTTACGCGGATGATAATCGGTATACAAAATACCGATATGCGATCCGTCAGCTTCTTTTACTTCGAATGTTTTTACTTCATCAAAATATTTAGGAAGATCGGTTCGTTCTGTAAAAGTTATACCGAATAATTGGTTTGAGAGCCAAAATACTCCATTTCTAACATTATCTACATCAAAATATGGTCGGAGTTCATTGTCATTTAAATCGTATTTTTCTTGGCGAACTTTTTCAGCATAATACCACCAATCCCATGGCTTTAATTTGAAATTATCACCGTTTTTATATATAATAGATTGCAAATCATAAGCTTCAGTTTTGGCACGGTTTAAAGCCGGTTTCCAGAGCTTATATAAAAAATCATAAACGTTTTCAGGGGTTTTTGCCATACTACGTTCCAGTACGTATTCAGCATGGTTTTTATATCCTAATAGATTAGCTCTTTTTATACGCAGATTAACAATTCTTGGAATGATTGCTTTAGTATCATATTCATTATTGTTATTACCTCGATTAATATATGCAGTAAACACTTTTTCTCGCAGATCACGTCTTTCTGAGTATGTTAAAAATGGTATCCAGCTTGGTTTATCCAATGTAATAACCCATTTTCCTTCGTGTCCTCGACCTTCGGCGATGTTGGCAGCGGCTGATTTGACCGATTCCGTAAGTCCGATGAGATCTGCTTCCGCAAGAACAACTTCCCATTCATTTCCATCATTTCTGACGTTCTGCCCAAAAGTGAGTGTTAGTACTGATAAATCTTCATTAATTTTTCGTAATTCTATTTTTTGTTCTTCAGTGAGATTGGCACCATTGCGAACAAAATCACCGTAAATTTTATCTAATAAAGTATTTTGTTCTGTTGTTAAAACACCTCTATCCGTATTATCGTAAACATATTTTATTTTTTCAAAAAGCTTCTTATTTAATATTATATCATCATTGTGCTTAGTGCGAATTGGGGCAAATTCTTTAGCAATGTTATCTAAATTATCATTGGCATTGGTACCACGTATATTATTAAAAACGCTAGAAACTCGAGTTAAAAATTGTCCGGTTGCCTCATATGCTTCAATTGTATTTTCAAAAGTCGGCGATGTGGTATTATTAATAATTTTATCAATTTCTTTATTTTCTTTATCTAATCCCTCCAAAAAAGCAGGCATATAATGTGCTTCTTCTATTTGATCGAAAGGTGGAACTTGAAATGGAGTATTCCATTCGTTATAAAATGGATTATTATTCTGATTTGAACAAGCCATAATAAAAATTCCTATAAATGTTGACAATAATTTGAATTTATTCATTTTGAAATTTCCTTTTAATAAATAAAAATGGTACAATGAATTTAGTTAGAATATTTTATTTAGGTGAATAAATGGTTATTATATTTATATTATAAAATATTTGAAACTTTAATACAGATTATTTGTATTATTTACTTTATAATATTGTCTTTAAATTTCACTATTCGATATGATTGAATTTATTATAAATATAATTAAAGCAACTGTTGAATTATGGACATCAATGGCACCATACTTGCTGTTAGGTATGTTCATTGCCGGTATATTGCATGTATTTATTGGTACCGATTTTATAACAAGGTATCTAGGTAAAAACAATTTAGGTACAATTATCAAAGCATCGCTCTTTGGAATACCATTGCCTATTTGTTCTTGCGGTGTAATTCCTGTAGCAGCATCATTACAAAAAGAAGGCGCTAGTAAGAGCGCTACCTTAAGTTTTTTAGTTTCAACTCCAACTACAGGGGCAGATTCAATTCTTGCTTCATACTCTTTGTTGGGTCCTTTATTTGCAATTTTTAGACCTTTAGCGGCATTTGTTACTGGTATTACTATTGGATTGTTAAATTTTATTTTTAATCGTGAACCACAGGAAAAGGTTTTAGAGAAACATTATCACTCTAAAAATGAATTGAATACTAAAAGTAAAATTACAGAAGTATTTAAATACGGTTTTGTTGAATTAGCTGAAGATATAGGAAAGTGGTTAGTGATAGGTGTATTAATCGGAGGAATATTAACAGCTGTTATTCCACAAGAATTCATCGAAAAGTTTCTTCCCTATCAATGGATGCATTTTATAATTATGTTGGGAATAGCATTGCCACTTTACGTATGTGCTACCGGTTCAATTCCGATTGGCGCAGCATTTATACAAATGGGTTTTTCTCCGGGTACAGCTTTGGTATTCTTAATCGCAGGCCCTGCGACAAATGCCGTAACACTATCATTTGTACGGACAAAGCTTGGTAAAAGAGCGTTTTATCTTTATATAATTTCCATTGTTTCAATTTCTTTAATTGCAGGAATAGTATTTAATTATGTATTTGCAATTTTAGGTGGAGAATTAAGTATAATATCTCCTCATGGAGAACATGTATCGCATACTTTACGGATAGTTAGTGGAGTTCTTTTAGCTATTATTATTTTTATTAGGCTTATAAAATTCAAACAAGAGAAGGCTGAGATGAAAAATGAATTTATCGTTGGAGACATGATTTGTAAACATTGCAAAATGACGATCGAAAATAAACTGAATTCTATGAAGGGTGTGACAAAAGTTTCAGTGAACATTGATGAAAAAACAGTAGGGGTTGACGGCGATGTTAGTATCGATAAAATCGAAGAAGCGATCCGTGAAGCAGGTTATTCACCTGAAAGAAAATAGAATATAAATAGAATAATTATTCAGTCGATCGAACCATCGGGACAAATCTAACCGGAATTATAGTCTTCTTTTTTATCTTATTTTTATTAATTTTAGTAATTAACTGTAATTCTTGCCATTTATCTCCCACCGGTATCACAATATGACCGCCTATTTTCAACTGGTCAATTAGTATTTGTGGTACTTTTTTTGGTGCAGCAGTAACTATGATTGCGTCAAATGGAGCTGCAGAAGGCCATCCTTTGTATCCATCACCAAATTTTACAACAACATTTTTATAATTCAAATTATCTAATCGTATTTGGGCGCTATTTGCTAAGGATTCAATAATCTCAATAGTATAGACCGAATCCACAAGTTGAGATAGTACTGCAGCCTGATAGCCCGAACCTGTACCTATCTCAAGTATTTTTTCATCACCTTTAAGCTTTAGTAGATCAGTCATCAATGCTACGATATATGGTTGCGAAATTGTTTGTTCTTTGCCGATTGGTAAAGGATAGTCATTGTATGCCATAGAAGATAGAGCTGAGGGGACAAATAAATGACGCGGTGTAATTCGCATTACTCGGAGGACATCAATATTTGTAATACCGCGCTTCTCAATTTGGTATTTAACCATAGAATTTGCTTTTTCAGACCACTGTTTTGACATGTACGAAGATTGTGGTTGCAACTGTTGTGATTGAGCAAAGCTGATTGATCCGAGTTGGATTACCAATAAAATAATTGTCAGTGATAGGAACTTTTTCATTTTAGCACCTTTAAATTGATAAATATTGCATATTTAATCAAAAAATAATAATAAATTTAACAATGTTTCCACGACTTTTACTGCTTTTCATTAGTGTACCTCTAATTGAAGTACTAATCCTAATCAAAATAGGTTCCCTTTTTGGTTTTTGGCCAACAATATTTTTGGTCATTGGAACAGGGATTTTAGGCGCATATCTTGCAAAATTGTACGGATTAACAATATGGTATAAGATTCAGCAAGATTTAAACGCCGGTCTAATGCCCGCCGATAAATTAGTTGATGGATTATTAATTCTAATTGGTGGAATTGTATTGTTAACTCCCGGCTTACTTACCGATATCCTTGGGTTTATGTTGCTTATTCCTTTTACACGCAGTTATTTTAAACGATTTGCGAAGACGAAGTTTAAAAAAATGTCGGAGAAACAAACGATGAGAATTTATTGGAAGGGTGAAGAAGCGAAAAATATTGATATAGATTAACGGTGAGTATATGAAAAGTAGGCGATTTCGAAACACTTCTCTTTCAATTTATGATGAAGTTGAAAAGGACTACAAACCTTAATATTACTACTGTCTCGACTATTTTTAATATACATTGTTATGCCTTTTAATTTAATTCTATAATAGCCCTTTCAATTAGTTTATCTTGTTCCGTTGTGTAATAATCAGAATCATTTTTGACAATGATTTGAGGTCTTATTCCTTTTCTAAAATAACTGTTTCCATTTGCAAAGGTTGTTCTGCTTGAAGTAAGAATAAACTCCCAACCATTGTACAGATCTCGTTGAATTACTGTTCCTGCACAACCTCCCGAAGGTGTTCCAATATGGATAAGATTTTGTCTTTTTAGCATTGCTAAGACAAACATTTCTCCTCCGCTACAAGTAACATTATTTGATAGTAATGCTATTTTTCCTTCTCTAAAATGATGCTCTCCTTTTGGTGTTACTGTATATGTTATTTTACCATACTCCCCATTATCTTTTTCATATTCTTCAATCATATATGGTGCAGTTGTATTTGCAAATCTATTAGTGATATATAGAGCGTTATAGTTGCTTCCTCCTGCTTCTGAACGAATATCAACAATCATTTTATCAACATTCATATTATTTAGTTCTTGTAGTATTAACTCAATTTTTTCTTTCCATTTATTTCCTTTTAATCTTCCTGACCCGCCAAAATCATCAGATAATTCTTTAATATAAATGTAGCCTATTGTTGGATGATTTTTTACAGTACCATATGCAAAATAATCATTACCATTGATGATGTTAATTTCTTTTTTAAATATTGGTATAATATCATCTTGTTCTGTTTCAATATTTTCTAAAGTATAATTTGGTGAATAATCATCTGCAAGGTCATAAGTAATATTTGGTGGTTGAAAATGAGGATCTAACAAGTCGTGCTCTATTTTAATAAAGATTGCCGCTAATTTTTCATCAC
>JAUWFQ010000073.1 GCA_030606865.1 bacterium | reverse complement strand
ACCATAATTGATTTAACGATTATTAATTTACATCTTAAATGTTGTGGCGATGATTCGATTGAAACGGGCAATAACGATGATGAGGAGTATCGCCGCGTTGTCGCCTGTCAATTATTGCATAATTATGTTTTTAATTCGTTAAACAACGAAAATGTTATAATTGCCGGAGATTGGAATGATGCCATTCAGGAACCTGATTTAACCAATGTTTTCCAAATTTTCCTTGATGATTCGACTAATTTCAAGTTTGCTGACATGGACATCGCTATTGGCGATGCAGCAAATTGGTCGTGGCAGGGCTGG
The DNA here is from genome assembly GCA_030606865.1 of bacterium. Classification (GTDB taxonomy): domain Bacteria; phylum Fidelibacterota; class Marinisomatia; order Marinisomatales; family JAHJCW01; genus JAHJCW01. The sequence continues at coordinate 9,363 of JAUWFQ010000073.1, read as the reverse complement.
AGCAGTTCATATCCCGCAATTCATTTTGACCATATTTTAATTAATAATGATTTGTTTGATGAATTGGAAAATTCGGGTGTGGTAGATGTAATTAAATTAGAAGAGTATTTCGAAAAAGGCAGTTCTGAATATGATGGCAATGTATCGGATCACCGACCGGTATACTTAAAATTTTCTCCTTAAACCTGGGAAAATATAAATTGGAAGAGACCAAATCTTCTTGTAGTTTTTAAAAGCAAAGGGATATAGATTAATTAACCATTTAGAGAAGCATTTTTCTAAAATAACAATAAGAGGGAATAATGAAGAAAATCCTTAGTATAGTATTAATTCTCGCCGGCTTTGTAATGGCTCAAGGTTTTGGCGATTTAATTAATGATTCTGATGCAAAACACGACGATGATGACTATTCTGCGTGTTATGATTTGCTACAACAAGCTGAAAAGTTAGAAGCAAATAATTTTGAAGTGATTTGGCGCTTGGCTCGTGTTCATTTTGATTTTTCAGATAATTCGGAAGATGAAGAAGTAATATCTGAAAATGTCTATGCCGGTTTCGATTACGCTAAACGAGCGCTTGAAATGGATGACGGTAGAGCTGAATCACATAAATGGTATGGAATATTGATTGGTAGAGTAGGTGAACTTGAAGGTACCAAACAAAAGATATTGAATTCCTACGAAGTTAAAGACCATACTTTAAAAGCTCTTGAGTTAGACCCCGAAGATGATGGCAATTTTCATGTGATGGGTAGATGGCACTATACATTAGCTGATTTGAGCTGGTTTGAAAGAAAGATTGCCGGTTTAATTTACGCAAAACCTCCCAAAGCTAGTTTCGATGAAGCGGCTGAATATTTTCAGCAGGCTATTGATTTAGCTCCGGATGAAATACGACATCATGTGTGGTTAGGTAAAACACTTGAAGAACTAGATAATAATGCAGCCGCAAAAAATGCATACAACGCTGCTTTGGCGATAACTGCTGAAAATGATAGTGACCGCATTCTACAAAAAGAAGCTCAAGCATTATTATCTGAATAAAATTTTTTTATAACGAGGACGGGATGACACAGTTGAAGGAGGAAAAGCTGTCATCAAAAAGTATTTTTAAAGGCAGCTTGCTAGATATTTACTCTGATGAAGTTAAATTGCCAAATGGCAAAATTAAGGTACGTGAATATACAAAACATCCTGGAGCAGCGGCCGTTATCCCGATTCTTCCTAATGGTAAAATCGGATTAATCCGACATTACCGTTATCCAACTAATCAAATTCATATAGAAGTTCCGGCAGGTAAAATTGATCTCGGTGAGGATGTAGAAACTACTGCAAAACGAGAGTTGCAGGAAGAGATCGGCTATATTCCGCAAAAACTTACCTATCTAACAAAAATCAACCCTTGTATTGGTTATAGCGATGAAAGCATCTTGCTGTATTTGGGTGAGGATCTTGAAAAAGTTAATGACTATACAATAGGAGATGAAAGCATCGAATTTTATCCAGTTACCTTTGATGAGGCAGTAGAATTAGTTTGGACAGATAAAATTACAGATGTGAAGACAATAATTTCAATTTTCTGGCTTGAGAAACTAATACGAAATAATAAAGTTAAGATATCCTGAAAACACTAACTAATATTGATCTGACAAAATCCATCAAGTCCAAAGTGCACGAAATTGGATTTCATAAAGTTGGGATAAGTTCACCTGATGAACCAATGTTGTATAACAATTATTTTGATAATTGGCTCTCTTCCGGTAAAAATGGTACAATGAAATGGTTAGAAAACCGTAAGGAAGAACGTAAGAATATTATTAAGTACTTTCCAGAGGTAAAATCGGTGATATCGGTAGCTCTGAATTATTTCACAGGAACAACAGATCAATTTGTTGCTAATGGGAACTCAGAATATAAGTTTAGTAATTATGCTTGGGGGAAAGACTACCATATAATTGTCAAACAAAAGCTTAATGAATTATTAGAATATATTAAAAATAACTTATATCAAACCGTCAATGGAATTGCATGTGTTGATTCATCTCCGATAATGGAAAAACAATGGGCTCAGCGCGGAGGTATAGGTTGGCAGGGTAAACATACCATTTTGATAAATGATGACATTGGTAGTTGGATGTTTTTAGGTGAATTATTATTGGATATTCCCTTAGAGTACGACAAACCATTTCAAACGGATCTATGCGGTACATGCACAGCCTGTATAGATGCTTGTCCTACAAGTGCTCTTTCGGAATATCAATTAGATGCCACGAAGTGTATTTCATATTTAACAATAGAGTATAGGGGTAAGTTTGATACAGCTCAAAAGAGTAAACTAAATGGTTGGATTTATGGTTGCGATATTTGTCAGCAGGTCTGTCCGTGGAATAAAAAGAAACAAAAAGATACAAGTGAAGATTCATTTAAACCGATACACGAGATAAGAGAATATTCACTTGCGGATTGGTTAAAAATAGATAATAATTCGTTTAAAAACATATTTAAGAATTCTCCGGTTAAGCGAATAAAATATAATCGCTTTATGCGAAATGTTTTAGCTTTGAATCAAGTACATAACAGTATTGATTGAAATTGATTAATGCCGTAATTTGTACAATAAACAATAATTTATTATAGGAGGTTTTTCATGCCTAAAGTCGGTGTTGTTTTATCAGGTTGTGGGGTATATGATGGTGCCGAAATTCATGAGTCCGTCATTACTATGTTAGCCTTAGACCGAGCCGGAGCCGAGAAGATTATGATGGCTCCCGATATAGATCAATTACATGTAATAAACCATTTAAATGGCGAAGAGATGGATGGCGACGGCAGAAATGTTTTAGTAGAATCTGCTCGTATCGCTCGCGGAGATATTAAGAGTATTTCAGAGGTAAGGGCTAGCGAATTAGATGCTCTGATTTTCCCCGGTGGTTTTGGGGTTGCCAAAAATCTAAGTGATTATGCTATGGCTGGTGCCAATTGTACAGTTAATCCGGAGGTTGCACGATTGACGCGAGAAGTACATAAAGCCGGAAAACCAATTGGTGTAATGTGTATTGCACCGACAATGATGGCAAAGATATTAAACCTCGACAGTTTATCGGCAGACTTGACAATCGGAAGCGATGAAAAAACGGCGAGCGATATTCAAAGTATGGGATCGAATCACATTGCCTGTCTTGCCCAAGGAGTAATTGTGGATAAAGATAAAAAAATTGTCTCTACACCAGCATATATGGAAGCAAAAAATATGACAGAAGCAGCAGAAGGTATTGAAAAGTTGGTTACAGAAGTTTTAAATATGGTGAAATGATTTAAGTCAAAGATAATAAATAAGCACCCATATAATAATTATTGGGTGCTTATTTATTTTATATTTGTAATTAATCTTTTATAACAATATCGACTGATCCTATACCAACATTAACATCCATCGTAATGGTTGGATAATTACTTTCCCAATTAGGACTCACCCATAGTTTATTTTTCTTTTGTTTCAGTCCATAAATATCAACTGATGATAAAAAAGAAGAATCAACATATATTTTAATATTTGCCTTTTTAGGTAGTATCATGTCCAAGGATCCCAACCCAACATCTACATTTATATCAGTATCATAAATCCTATCACCACTGAAATCGATATCAGCAGAACCTAAACCTATATTAACATCGATCTTTTTTGCTGCAAGATTGCCTAAGCCAAAAACCGATAAATCACCCAAACCATTCTCAATACTTACTGATTCACAAACGACATTATTTCTTTTATTAATTTCAATCTCAACATCACTTAATCCACAATTGATATTTAATTTTGTAATTGAAATATTTGTCAAATCAATTTCAGCATCGCCAACGCCAAAATCCAAGAATAAGTCCGTTTTGATTTGAGGAGGAAAATAGAATTCCATTTCATTATCAAAACCTCTAAATTTATGTCTGCGTGGATCTTTATCATGATTCTTTTTAGTTTTAATCATTAATACACCACTGGATGAAACAGACTCTATTTTAACAATTGGTTTAATTCTACGGCTATCATAGGTTATTGAACCTTCGATTATATTTTTTTTATTGCTTGAGCCAATAGTTAATTCTCCCAAACCGTAAGAGATTGATACATCTAAATCTTTATACTGTCGGGTGTTGAAACTGTAAGAATCAACTACTTCATATTCATCGCAATCATCACTTTGGGCAAAAATAATTGGATTTACGAGTAACATTAAACTCAAGATGAATAAATATGATTTTTTCATTGTGTGACCTCATTATTTTCAATAGAGACAGGCTTTTGTAATTCTACCAGTAATTCATTTGCTTTATCTCGAACAGAAGGATTATCATCCATTTTACGCACTACTTCTAATAAAGGAATTAAATCACTTGACATGTTTTTTCCTAAAATATTCAGTGATTCTAAGCGCATTGTAAAATTATGGTCATCCAACAGAATGCGTTTACAAGCGTTAATTAAATCGGGAGAGGATTGATACCGAGATAGTGTTTCCATAGATTGCAGTCTTACTCTTTGGTCTGTTTCAGATAAAACAGATGATATTAATACCATTCGTGATACACTGTCAGGTGTTATTCTTTTTATTTGTTTACCGGCTTGAAATCGATTGTCAATATTGTCATCATTTAGGAGTAAATAGTATAAAATTTTTCTAATATTTTTATCATTAATGTTCCCGGATACATTGAATCTATTATCGGTATGCGAAACCAATTTAATTGAAGATGGAGATAGTGTAGATTGGTCTATTTGTAAATCAGACAACACTCCTGATTGAATTAATTTATTCATATCCACATATTCTTGACCGCTAATGTCAATTGGTTTATCGCCACCTGGCGAAAGTAGTAAGCGTCCGACTATAAGTCCGATTATTATATATGTAGCCACTGCCCAAACAGGCTGCTGTTTTTTAGCTAATAATATAACACTTGATTTAATTTTATCGATAATATTTGACAATACCGAAACACTATTTTTTTTAGTGCCTAGAATTTGGATCTTTCCACGGAGTAAATTTCTACTACCTTGTAAAAACTCTTCAGAGGGGGCGATTGTAGAGAAGCTTCTAGTTGTTTCTATAGCAGATTTTAATTCGTTTACATAATTTTGTAATTCAGAATTAGTTTTTAATTCTTGTTCAATTTTCCTTTTTGCTGTAATACTTAGTGCATTACAAATGTATAAAGCAGCTTGCTTTTTTTGTTGTTCTGAAATTTTGTTAGGCATAATGATACTCCTTTAGGCTAACACGTAATTTTTCCATCGCTCGGAATAAGTATTTTTTTACTGTTCCTTCAGATAAATCTAAAATATTGGCGATATCTTTTATTTTTAATTGTTGTAAATGTTTCAGAATAAAAACCGTTCTTTGTTGATGAGATAATTTTAATAATGATTGGTTAATAGCCATTATCAATTCTTCACGATTGTCTTCGTTGCTTTGTGGATCATAAACCCAATCCAATAAATCATATCCGTTATCTTCCTTTGGCTCAACAACTTTTATCTTGGAATGCTTTCTTTTATAATTATAGGCGGTATTTATCGCAATCCGATAAATCCAGGTATAAATATCACTCTCAAATCGGAATTTAGAGATGTTCTTATATACCTTGACGAACGTCTCTTGATAGATATCTTCAGCGTCTTCTTTGTTTTGCGCTATTTGTAAAGTTAGTGTCATTATTCTTGTATCATATATAGTAACAATTTCGTGGAACGATTCAGTATCGCCCGCCTGTGCTTTGATAATTAAATCTCTTGTTGTTTTATCCACGATTTTGTTTCATTTCAATCTTTTGACACAGATAATATTAAAATGGTTGTCATTGTTTATGTATTAAGATTGAATCTAATTAATTAATTAAAATAAAAAAACCCTCATGAAAAGAGGGTTTTTTAAAAGATATTTTAGTAATTGTTATTGTAAAACACTTACAATTTTCTTATTGCGACCTTTCTTACCAAATTTTACAATACCATCTGCAATGGCAAATAGAGAATCATCTCCGGCACGTTTGACATTGGCACCGGGATGTACCTTAGTACCACGTTGCTTTAAAATGATTCCACCGGAAAGTATTGTTTGACCATCATATACTTTTACACCAAGCCGTTTAGCATTTGAATCGCGACCATTACGGGAACTACCCTGTCCTTTTTTATGTGCCATTATTTTGAGTCCTTTTTCGTTGTTTTAGCAACAGTTGTTTTTTTAGCTGTATCTGTCTTTTTTGTAGGTGTTTTTTTTGTTGGGGTAGTGACTCTTATGGCATTTATCTTTATAGCTGAGAAATCCTGTCTATGACCAGTTTTTCTTTGGTATCCCTTACGGCGTTTTTTCTTATAGACAAGAATTTTTTTAAGACGCCCATGTTCCAAAACTTCAGCTGAGACTACAGCCCCTTTCACTGCAGGTTTCCCTATTTTCACATTTTTCCCATCATCAGTTAGTAATACATTTTCAAAGCTGATTTTTTCGCCAACTTTAAATGCCAGACGAGCTACTTTTAGCTTATCACCTTCGGCAACTTTGTATTGTTTTCCTGCTATATTTACGATTGCGTACATTTTCTCTCCTAAAAAAGCCTGCAAATTTAAGTCTTGGAATTATCCTTTTCAAGTGCATTTGTGACATTTTTACCATCTGACATAGTAATAAACTCAAATTGATCTCGGTGTATCTCAGGATTAGCTTCAATTTTAATATGTACGAAGTTTTTCCACATTAAACCCCTTAATGCTTTTTTCTTGTGTAGCCGTAGAAATTCTTCAATTTCAGGATGCAGTAACAATTTTAATCGCAAACTGCGACGCTTGGATTTGTAGCGTCTCAGCCAATGATCAATTCTTGTAATAAGAGTTTCTTTGGATATTATCTGTCCAGCTCCATGACAGGTTGGACATTCTTCCGTCATGCTGTCTAATAAGCTCAAACGTATTCGTTGACGTGTCATTTCCAGTAACCCAAATTCTGAAATTGGAGCAACAGCAACTTTAGCACGATCTTTTTTGAGTTCATTTCGTAATTCATTATATACTTTACGTTGGTTTGCTTGTTCACGCATATCAATAAAGTCTATGACAATTAATCCTGATAGATCACGCAATCTTAGTTGCCTTGCAATTTCTCGAGCTGCTTCCAGATTGATCTTAAGAGAATTTTGTTCGTGAAGCTGTTTTCCAATAAATCTTCCGCTATTAACATCGACTACTACCATTGCTTCAGTTTTTTCAATAATTAGATAAGCTCCACTCTTTAACTTTACTTGGGGACTCATCAATTTTGCGATTTCAGTCTCTATCCCCATGCTCTCGAATAGTGGTGCTCTTAATTTATAATATTGTAATCTCTCTGAAAGGTTTGGCGATACATCTTCCAGATAACTGTATAATTTTTTATATAATTTTTTCGTATCAATTGTGATTTTACCAACATCGGTAGTTAGCAAATCTCGTATAACACTCGAAGCAGTTTCAAGATCTTCATAGATTAAAGCAGGAGCATTAGTGTTCTTTGCTTTTTTTTCTAATTTACGCCAATGTGTAATTAGCATTTCATAATCATTTGTGATTTGCTCTTCACTTTTGCCTTCGGCTACAGTTCTAATTATTAATCCAAAATCTTTATTGCGCAATTTATTTGCGATCTTTTTAAGACGCCTGCGTTCATATTTGTCCCAAAGTTTTTTAGATATCCCTATATAATTAACATTAGGAACTAAAACTAATAGTCGGCCGGGAATTGCAATTTCAGTAGTAACACGAGGACCTTTATTAGCGAATGGTTCCTTTATTATTTGGACGAATATTTCTTGTCCGGTGTGAAGATCAACTTCAATATTACCGTTATCGGTACGCTTATTATTGTTTTGCTTAGCATCATCACTATCAACACCAGCCAATAGAAATTCACCATTATGAATTTCGGAAAATGGTAAAAAGGCATTTATTCCATAACCGATGTCAACAAATGCTGCTTGCATACCGGGGATAACATTCTCTACTTTGCCCTTATAAATATTACTAACCATCCGTTGCTGTCCCTGTTTTTCAACATAAACTTCAACCAAACGATCTTCTTCAAGGATAGCAATTCGGGTTTCCCCCATGCTTTCATTTATAATTATTTCTTTCTTCATTACTCCACCTTTTACATCTGCATTTTTGATATAATTAGGCTAAACCAAATTGATTATATAACCAATTGTTCCGTGATAAATAGTTATCCGGATTAACCTTTTATTTTTTGGGAAGAAAGAAAAGAAGGAAGGCAAAAAAATTTTGTGTTTTAAAAATGTTTCAAATATCGGTAAAAAAGATAAACTTATAAGTCCTTCAAGCCTTTCCAACCCTATTGAAAAATACAAGTAAATGAGATTTTCTTCAAGAAAATTATTGGTTTTGTTTTGATATAGTATGATTAAATTCCATTCAATTATTTTGTCGTGATTTGCGCTAGATTGCCGCGACAATAAAGAATGAGCTAAAATGGTAAAGGATTGCCTCGACTAGCTCGAGGTTTTTTATTATGAATAATATTTACGAAATAGTAAAAAAAAGAATTATAATCCTAGATGGAGCCATGGGCACAATGGTTCAATCTTATGGATTAAGTGAAGCAGACTTTCGCGGTAAACGATTTCAAAGGCATCCAATTGATTTAAAAGGTAATAATGATATATTATCTTTAACGAAACCGAAAATTATCGAAGAAATTCATTCCAAATACCTTCAAGCCGGTGCCGACCTCATATCAACGAATACTTTTAATGCGACAAGAATTTCTCAAGCTGATTATGGAACAGAAACAATTACTGAAGAAATAAATTATGAAGCAGCTAAAATAGCACGTAAAATTGCTAACAAGTTTACCAAAGATACTCCCCAAAAACCTCGCTTTGTAGTTGGTGTGCTTGGTCCTACAAATCGCACTGCGTCAATTTCACCGGATGTAAACGATCCTGCTGCGCGCAACGTTACCTTTGATGAATTGGTAGAAGCTTATACTGAAGCAGCTAAAGCGCTGATGGATGGTGGTGTTGACTTTTTAATGGTAGAAACTGTATTCGATACATTAAATGCAAAAGCTGCTTTATTTGCAGTACAGTCTGTTTTTGATAAATTTAGAAAGAAAGTACCTGTGTTGGTTTCCGGTACTATTACCGATGCAAGTGGTAGAACTCTATCCGGACAGACTTTAGAAGCATTTTATTATTCCATAAATCACTTTCCATTGTTATCAGTAGGATTAAATTGTGCGTTAGGTGCTGAACAATTGCGACCGTATATCGAAGAATTATCGCATATAAGCGATAGTTTAGTAAGCTTTCATCCCAA
>JAUWFQ010000019.1 GCA_030606865.1 bacterium | reverse complement strand
ATATCTTTTGAATTAGCTAAGAACATTGATACATCTATTTCTATAATATCCTCATGGGACTTAAACGCGAAAATCAACGCAGCTTTAAGTTTGGGAGTAGATTTTCTATTCTTGATAGTATACGCTATTTTCTTTGCAACCGCATGTTATTTGACTGCACAAAAATATATTAATAAAAATAATTGGATGTATAAAACCGGATTATTGTTTGCCAAATTACAATTTGTTGCAGCGTTATTTGATGCTATTGAAAATATTGTATTAATAAAATTATTACTTGGTTCAAATAACAGTTTATTTCCATCGATTGCATATTATTTTGCATCAATTAAATTTGCCATTATTGTCATTGGAATTATTTATATAATTATAGGATTATTGACTTTACCATTTCAAAAAAGAGTCGCCATTAAATAACTATGGAAGACGAATATAAATCAGCAAAATATTACGATAAATTCTTACATCTATTTGTTTGGCGGATAAGAAAAAAAATTCTTCAAATTGTAAAAAAGAATCAGTACAAAAAAATATTGGATGTTTGTTGTGGTACAGGCAATCAATTAAAAATACTAAAAAAACACGGCATAGATGGAACCGGAATTGATTTATCAAAAGCAATGTTAGAAGTAGCTGAGTCAGGCAAAATTAAAGTGAAGTGTCATGTGCAAGATGCTGAAAATATTAATTTTAACGATGGATCATTCGATATGACGATGACCACATTTGCATTACATGAGAAATCTCATTCCTCTGCTAAAAAAATACTAAACGAAATGATTCGACTGACAAGGGAAAATTGTCATTTGATTATTGTAGATTTTTCAATTGATAATAACACATTTTTCTTAGCAAAAGCCGGAATCAAATTCATAGAATCATCAGCCGGTGAAGATCATTATAAACATTATAAAGAGTACGTTGCTTCTAATGGATTAGATACTTTATTAGAAGACTCACCCTTGAAAGAAGTTGAAAAACATTATTTTGCTTTCAATGGAGTGGTTCTTAAGGTATTACAAAAAACTAAATAATATATTTCACTAAAAAATAGCTTTAAATTTCTCACAAAATAACTTAGGATTTTATTTATGAAAAATTCGCTGCAAGCATTCACACATGGATTACTATTAGCATTAGGTCTCGCCCTTTTAGGATATTTTATATCAAACGGTATTGTAAAAATTAAGGAATTGGACCGCACCGTTACCGTAAAAGGACTTGCAGAAAGAGAAGTTCCCGCAAACATTGCGATTTGGCCCATCAGGTTTAATCTCGCTGAAAATGATTTGAATACGCTCTATTCGACTATTCAAAATAACACAACAGAAGTAATTAATTTTCTTAAGGATAGTGGCTTCAAAAATGAAGAAATATCGACGTCTCCGCCGGCAATAGTTGATCGGCAAGCTGAAGGATATTATGATGCTAGTCGCTATAAATATCGGTATACCACCGATGTTGTTATAACAGTGTATACTAAAAACGTAAATAATGTGCGTGAAACGATGGATAAGTTAGTTGATTTGGGGAAAAAAGGTATCGTGATTGCCGCACAGAATTACGACAGCAGGACCGAATACATATTTACCGGATTGAATAATATAAAACCGGAAATGGTTGAAGAAGCCACCATATTAGCCCGCGAAGTAGCTGAAAAATTTGCCAAGGATTCCAACAGTAAGCTTGGGAAAATTAAAAAAGCATATCAAGGACAATTTTCAATTCAAAATAGAGATAGCAATACACCCTATATTAAAAAAGTTAGGGTTGTATCAACTTTAGAATATTATTTATCTGATTAATAGACTCCTGACTAAATTTTCATTTATTTCTATAAAATATCTATTTATTTTGTATTAAATTTAGTTTTATTAATAAATGAAAGTAAGAGATAAAGCACCATATTTAATCCTGCTATTCTTCGTATTAATTGCACTATTGATACGAAGTAAATTAATATTTTTTAATTTACCGATAAGTGGAAACGTTGATGAAAGGCAAGGATTAAGATTATTGTTCCTCTTTCAAAATAACACTTTAAATCCTCTATTTTTTCGCTATCCAACTCTTTACTATTATGCAACTTACTTCTTTATTAAAATATTTGGTGATATTTCAAGTACCCTATTCCTTGGCAGATTATTAAATCTTATTATTGGTGTCAGTATAGCGTTTGTAATTTATCATTTATCAAACAATATTTTTAAAAGTAAACAAGTTGGGTTACTTGCTGCTTTATTTACTTTAAGTAGTCCTATTATAGTCGATAATAGCAGCTATATAATAACCGATCCACTTTTAACTCTATTTTCATTGTTATCATTATTATACATGTTAAAATATTTCCAATCAAGCCTCCAGATAAGTTTTTTGTTTTTAATGATACTATTCACAGGATTAGCAATAGCAACAAAATACACGGCTATCTTGATCATATTTGTCTATCTGATTGTGGAGTTCTATAAAAATCCCGGACCAATTAAAAATATGAATGATAATATGATAATTAAAATATTTAATACGACAATCAATCCAACAATATTTTCAATTATTGTACTTTTTTTAGGAATAATTCTGTTAACTCTCTCATTACATTTTCCGGAATATTATCTACAATTATTAATTAGTAAGGGTGGTAACATTAATGCTGAACTGAACCAGACTGATTTAGACTTTATACTTTCAGTTAAAAATAAGTTACTTTTTTTTGGAATTTTTCTGATAATTTTTTCACTCGTTACTTTCTCGGTTAAAAAAATTAGAGACAGATTCACTATGCTCAGACCATATCTTGCAATTATTTTAATGCTATTTATATTTTTCTTATGCAATCCGTATATAATAACATCTTGGAATATATTTTTATACGATTTTGGGGCGGAAATAAAAGCAAATCAATTTGCTGGACAAGGAATACAATTTTTGAATTACTTAAATTTCTATATTGAAAAGGAAAGCATAATACTTTTAGTGTTTTTTGTTGTTGGCTTTTTTACCGCAATTAAAGAAAAAAAGAGTATTTTAATCTTATCGTTGTACTTAATTATCCAATATTTAATAATTGGTTCTGCAACACGCGGTTATCCACGATATTTAACACCTCTTTTACCGATTATCTTCTCATTTTCAGCATATGGCATTTATTCTTTTAGTACATATGTAGGGAGGAAAATTAAATTTAGTCAATTTATCATTATTCCGATACTTTTCTTTGCTATCATTGAAAACTACTATAATGTCACACCCATTCTCTATAGGAAATATCATTACGACGATATTTATGATTCGTATCAATATATTATTAATAATAGCCCAGGTACTATTTATTATTCGGGATATGTGCCTGACGTAGAGTTGGAAATGTATGGTTTATCTACAATTAAAATTGCTGAAAAAGATCTTAATATTAAATATCTTTCGGAATTTATGAAATACAACGATATATTAGTTGTTGATAGAGCAAGTTATAATTTATTGTCAAACAATGACCTAAATTTTCTATTTCTTGAAAAATCATTTGATGCAGAATATGGACAATATATATTTAAATATAAAAAATAATAATTAAATCATTATGGAAAAATCGACTCAGTTTAACTTATTACTTGGTAGTATAAATTTAGATCTATCAGTAAATAATAATTTCAATTATATCATAGGAGGACAAAAATGTTGAGAGAATCGAAATCCCGATTTTTGTCGGGGAAAAATATCTTAAAAGTATCCATCGTACTAATGGTAATTCTGATGATCAGCTGTGGTAAATCTGATCAAAAAAGAGTAGATAATTTTTTAGACGATTATGAGAAAGTAGTAGAAAAATGGGAAGCTTCAATAGCAGACGGTGAATTCACAGAAGAAGACTCTTACGAAATGAACGAAATAATAGAAGAAATGGAAGATGAAGCAAAAGAACTACAAAATGTGACAAAATGGAATAGGAAACAGCAGGAAAGATATGCGAAGCTTACAGAACGCATTATGGATGCTATATTTAAATCAATTAATATTCCCGGAGGTTTTTCTTTTTAGAATAAACTATTTATATACCGGATAAACGCAATACGTGATAACTGCAGAATTACGGAATATACGCAATGCGTGTATTGGGATGTTGTAGCCAATGCAATAAATAACAAATGAAATTTGAATTAGAGACACATCACAGAAATACTCCAGACGCAGATTTGATTGCTGACTTAAAAAGAGTAGCTATTCAATTGAACAAAGACAAGGTCACTCTTGACGAATACAATGACTATGGTAAATATCATAGTACAACTCTAACAAGAAGATTTGGGTCATGGTTCAAATGCTTGGATCTTGCAGGACTAAAAAGAACACGAAGTAAACTGAATATCCCGAATGAAGAACTTTTTGAGAATTTAATGGAGGTCTGGACAAAACTCGGACGACAACCGAAATATGATGATATGTTCAAGCCATTATCAAATTTCAGTTCAGGTACCTATGAGTATAGATTTGGTTCATGGAGAAAAGCATTGGAAAGTTTTGTGAAATACATGAATGAAGGAGAAATTGAAGTTGAACCAAAATCCTTAAAAAGAAAACCAACGAGCGGACACAAAACAAAAAGGAATATTAATTATCGTTTGCGGTTCATAGTTATGAGACGAGATAATTTTAAATGTAAGAATTGTGGAAGATCACCTGCTACTGATTCCAAAATTATTTTACATGTAGACCATAAAGAAGCATGGGCAAATGGTGGAGAGACAGTAATGGATAATCTTCAAACTTTGTGTTCTGTTTGCAACATTGGAAAAAGTGACCTTAACCTGACTTAAAAATGAAAGCACAGGCTACAACATGCGGTATAAATAATTTAGAGCTCAGATGTTTGCGAGGCTAATTGCTTTTGTTTATGTTTACTTTAAATTGATAACAATAAGCGTTGAAATGCCAAACAATTCATACCGCCGTCGCGTTATCTCTCAAATCTTTTATCTAATTCCTCTAAAGATAATTGAATGATTATAGGACGTCCGTGTGGACAATAATAAGGATGTTTTGTTCCGAAAAGCCGGTCTATTAACTCTCGCATCTCTTCAGTAGATAATTTATCGCCGGCTTTAACGGCGGCATGGCAGGCAAATGATGCGGCGATATTTTCTTGCAATGAACTATATTTTTTATGCGACGATTCAAAATTATCAATGATATCTCGAATAACTTCTTTTTCCCTGCCCCACGTCATTTCCGAAGGAATGGATTCAATAAGCACCATATCCTTTCCTGATTGCTTCATTCTAAATCCAATTTTTTCAAGATAAGGAAGTATTTCTAATAAAATTGAATATTCATCGGGTGCGAATTGCATTTCTTCAGGAAATAATAAAGTCTGTGAAGCCATTGGATTCTTATTGAAAGCAGCGATTGCTTCTTCAAATAATATCCGCTCGTGCGCTACATGTTGATCAATAATAACCAATCCGCTGCTTATCTGTGCTAAAATAAATTTAGAATGAATTTGCCAAAAGTTATCAGTATCGATAACTTTTTTGTCCACCTGTGTATCAGCTAATTGCGAAACATAAGTTTTAGCGCGTTCCAATCCCTCCGAACCAATTGACTGTTCTCGATTTTGGTGTTGTACTCTAAAATTAATAGTATCCTGATTTGGATTATACGGAGAATTGCTGCTTTTACTAAAGTCAAAACTATTTCCATAAGATGGTTTTTCGAAGTCCGGAATTGTGTCGAGAAGAGAACTTAAGGCTTCGCTTACACTTGATTTTAAAACATGATGAATGCGCCACTCATCTTTAAATCTCACTTGTATTTTCATCGGATGAACGTTTACATCTACCTGGTCGGTTGGTAATTCAAGATTTATTACAAAAAATGGATATTCCCCTCTATTCACTAAAGATTGATAGGCACCGTAAATCGCTGAATTTAAAAGTCTATCCTGTATGAACCGATGATTGAGAATCAAATATTGTTCCCCAGGGCGCGATCGTACCAAATTTAAAGTTCCAACGAATCCGGTAATTTTATAATCGCCTTTTTCAAATTTAACCGGTAATAAATTTTTACTATAAGTTGGGTCAAATGTAGCTGAAATTCGTTCTCTTAATGATTCAGTTTGAAAACTGAAAATTGATTTATCATCAGATTTAAGAGTGAATCCCATCATTGGAAAAGCTAAGGCAAATCTGCGTACCATTTGGATGATATGTCGCATTTCTACTCTTTGCGATTTCAAAAATTTTCTACGAGCCGGTGTATTATAAAATAAATTACGAACAGTAATTTGAGTACCAATTATTCCCGGTGCCGGACCAATCTTTGATGATACACCATCAATATACTTTATTTTCCCGCCTTCTTTCTCATTTATTGCGGATTCGATTTCAACTTCCGCTACCGAAGCGATACTTGCTAACGCCTCACCTCTAAATCCAAGAGTTTGTATTTTAAAAAGGTCATCAACTGTTGCTATTTTACTTGTGCTGTAACGTTCACATGCTTTTGGCAATTCTTCAATAGGAATTCCATGACCGTTATCTGTTATTTGTATCGTTTGCTGACCAGCATTTTCAACAACGATATCAATTTTAGTAGCGCCTGCATCTATACTATTTTCTAACAATTCTTTGATAACAGATGCAGGTCTTTCTACGACCTCACCCGCGGAAATTTTATTCCGTAAATCCTCTGATAAAGTGTGGATTTTAGGTTGCATTATTTGCCAATTATTTCCCTTGTTTTTACAAATATATTTTTATGATATTGCTCTGAATCATTCAGCAATTTCTCGACTTTATTTTTCATATCATTGACGAACTTTTTATCTGATTTCACACCATCTAAATTTATTAGAATGTTTAAACAGGCGCCGCGTACAGCAGTGAAAGCGGCTTCACCGGCTACTCCCACATCGCTAACGGAATTCGGATTCCCTTCATTCACCATTAGTTCCGCCAACTCAAATATTTGAAATGAGGTTTCCGCAACTTCTAAGGGAATTTCGGTAGCATACTTATTTGCATTTAGCACTAATTTTTCTTTTTCTTTAATTTCCTTAAGAGTTGTCGCAGAAATGCGATTGGCAGCCATTACCTTATTGAATGCATTAGTATCTTCATCTATTAAAAAGGACAATCGGTCTTTAATTTTTTGTGCTTTTTCACCGACGCTTTCCATCATTTCACGTTTTTCTAAAAATCCTTTCTTCTCATGTGACAAAGCAGCTACCATTGATGTTAAAGCAGCTCCCAGACTACCTGCTAGTGCTGCAACACTGCCGCCTCCCGGTGCCGGACTATTTGATGATAATTCATCTGTAAACCCTTTTACAGATAAGTCTATCAATTTACTTTCTTTACTCTTAACTGCATAATCGATAATTTTTTCTTCAGAAATAAAGGGAGTTACATCGTTTAATCCTAAGGATTGGACGGCAGATTCAATCAACATTTCCACCGTAACTCCTACTGTACGACCTTGCTTTTTTAGATAATGCTTCCCTGCCATCAAAATTGCCTCCAACGGGATGAGCCCCACTAACTCACTTCCGGTAACACGTACACCGCGCTCGTTGGCTAATTCACAAGCTTTATCAAATACATCATGAATTGTTGATTTTTTAAATTTAGTAAAATTAATTGAAATTTGAGCCCTTTTAAATGTATCAACATACCATCCAATTGCTTTTACATCTTTGAAAAATCCTGGTTTCTTTACCGCTTTACCGATTAACTTATTCTCGGAATATCCATAAGATTTCCAAATTTCATTTATATCACAAGAGTGTTTTTCCGTGCAATGTTTTTTTAATATTCCTATTGTTTTAAAATCCTCTTCACAATAACTACATGGATAGCTATCTTCGGTATAGCGTAATATTTTACCATCCAAAAGATTTCTTGATAGCGAGTTTAGGATCCGAGCCGACCGCCCTTTTTCACGTAATTCAAATGCGATATCATTAGCAATGCGTTTATCTTGAGTATTTAAATTAATATTATACGCTATCAGGAATTCACGTCCGCCCATAACTGTAGCTCCTGCCTGTGAATGGAATTTGGCCGGACCAAAGTCAGGTTTCCAATGAGGATCTTTTAATTTATCAGCTAATCCCTCATATTCTCCTACTCTTATTTTTGCTAAATTAATTCTATCAGGTTTTTGGGCAGAATGTTCATAAAGATAGACCGGTATACCAAGTTCTTCACCCACACGTTTACCAACTTTTTTGGACAACTCAACACAATCATCCATTGTTACTCCACTAACAGGAACAAACGGACAGACATCGGTTGCACCCATTCGCGGGTGAGTACCTTTTTGTTGTCGCATATCAATCACTTGACTAGCAGTTTTAATTGCTTGGAATGCTGCTTCAGCTACAGCATCAGGAGCTCCAACAATTGTAACAACTGTACGATTAGTATCTTGTCCGGGATCTACATCAAGAAGCGTTACTCCTTCAACTTTTTTGATCGAATCAGTAATTTGATTGATTTTATTTAAATCACGCCCTTCACTAAAATTTGGAACACATTCAATTAATTTTTGCATCTGTTTACCTTATTTATCAATTAACTACACGTTGTAAATACATTATGAATACTATTATAGCGATTAACATTACAATTAACCACAAAAACGATCGCCGTGGTTTATGGCGCGGAATTATTCTTCGAAAATATGGTTCTCTTTCCACTAATAAATACCAAATGTAAATAGTTTTAGGAAAATTGTCATAATCGGAGAAATTATTACCGAGAAAATATTAAATCTTGTGAACATACTTAAAATGATTAGCCCCATCAAAATTCGCGGACCGTAGTATTCAAACTTGACTAATTCATTTTGATATTTATATGGTATAAGACCCCCCAATATACGTGAACCATCAAGTGGCGGAATTGGGATAAAATTGAATATCGCCAAAACAAGATTAATTTGCAGACTCATTATCAGAACCATTGTCAAAGGTGATTGACCACTTATAAAGCCCAATCTAAGTAATATGCTGAGCAATATTCCACTAATTAATGCCACTATTAAATTTGATACAGGACCTGCAAGAGCAATCCACATCATATCTCGTTTTGGATTGTGTAAATTTCGTGGATCAACCGGTACCGGTTTTGCCCAGCCAAATCCCATTAAATAGAGCGCTAACGAACCAAATATATCGAGATGAGCCATTGGATTTAATGTAAGTCTACCAGCTAGTTTTGCGGTTGGATCTCCATATCTATGTGCCATCCAGCCGTGCGAAAACTCATGGAATGATAGAGCAAATATTATTACCGGAATCAGTATTACTTGTACAGCAGGATCTAATGCATAAATTCCCATATTACCACCTTGGATGAAATGTTCTGTGAACTTCTTTTAAATATTCTTTATCTAAATGAGTATAAATTTGTGTCGTGGATATATCGGAATGACCGAGCATTTCCTGTACAGCCCGCAAATCTGCACCGCCTTCTAAAAGATGAGTAGCAAAAGAATGTCTTAAAGTATGTGGACTGATATCTTTTTTAATATCGGTAAAGCTAACCCACTTTTTTATTATTAGCCATACCATCATTCGAGTTAAAGGATTACCATTTCGACTTAAAAATATTCTTCCTTGATTTCTATTTTTCCGTGCAATAGAAGGTCGTACACGTTTGAAATATTTATCGAGACAATTTATTGCTCGAGGACCTAAAGGTACTAATCTTTGTTTGTTCCCTTTTCCGGTAACACGCAACATTTCAGCATCTAACAGTAAATCTGTTAACTTTAAATCGCAAAGTTCAGATACGCGTAATCCTCCCGAATATAATACTTCCAACACAGCTAAATCTCTAATACCTAAATTATTTGATACATCAACAGCATTTAAAATAGTATCGATTTCCTGCGGGGATAGGACAATAGGTAATTTTCGAGGAGCCTTGGGAGTATCTAATAACAACACAGGGTTAGAATGTATAATCTCTTCACCCGATAAATAATTGTGAAATGAACGAATTGAAGAAAATGCACGATTGATACTTATCACAGATAGATGAACATCATTTAGAATTCGAATATATTTTCGAATATGTTTCTGTTTAATTTTATTTAGGTCAGTGATACCTTCATCTGTTTCAAGAAAGTTTAAATACCTTTTTAAATCTCTTTCGTAGGCTTCGATGGTGTTAGGAGAAAGATTTTTTTCAATCCGCAAAAAAGTAATGTAATCTTTGAGAAGTTTATTCAAAATAAATTGGTAAATATAAAAATTTTAAAGGGAATTTATTTCCGATGGATTGCTTCGGAAAAATCCTTCATAACCGATAAATTTTCTGATTTCTCAGTAACAGTTCCGGTTACAATAAAACTTGCACCGGCTTTCACTCTTTCTTCAGCATCTTTCGGAGTTTTTATACCGCCACCCACAATTATTGGAATTTCAATTTGACTATTAACTGCTTCTATAGTTTCTACTGATACAGGAATTTTTGCTCCGCTTCCGGCTTCCAAATAAACAATTTTCATTCCTAAATACTGAGCTGCTAAAGCATGAGCAACTGTTATGTCCGGTCGATCCATCGGAATAGGCTTTGTACTGCTCATGAATTCAACCGTTGAAGTAGTACCACCGTCTAAAAGTAAATATCCCATCGGAATTGTTTCTATTCCGATATCTTTTACAATTGGAGCAGCGATTGCCTGTTCCCCAATTAAATAATGCGGGTTTCTACCCGATAAAATTGACATAAAAAACATTGCGTCATAGTAACCATTTAACTGCGTTACACCCCCGGGAAAGAATATTACCGGCATTTCAGCATTCTTCTTGATCTGTGCAACTCTGTCGTGGTTTCCTGCATCCATCATTAAACTGCCACCTACTAACAAAGCATCAACTTCCGATTTATTTGCGGCTTGGACGACATCCTCGATATTCGAATGATTTTTTTTGTCAGGATCAATTAATACAAAATATCCTGCTCCTTTATTTTTTACGACATTAAGTAAATAATGATAGATTTTTGTTTTCATAACATTAATTAATCGATTATGGCTTGATAATCCTTAGCATTTAACAGTTTATCTTTTTCACTTAGATCGGCAATTTCAATTTTTACAAACCATCCTTTGCCATAGCAGTCTTCGTTAACAAATTCAGGTGAATCTTCAATTTCATCATTTATTTCTACTACTTTGCCTGTGACAGGAGACATAAGGTCAGTAACCGTTTTAACAGCTTCGATTGTACCAAACGCTTCGTTTTTTTCTATTTCTCTACCGATTTCCGGTAATTCTACAAATATAATATCTCCAAGTTCACCCTGAGCAAAATCAGTTATACCTATTGTCACAATATTATTATCAAACTTTGCCCACTCGTGATCATTTGTGTACATCAAATTTTTTGGAACATTCATTAATATTTCTCCATTAATAATTAATTATATTTATCTGTTTTAAAATTAAAAGTTTCTAAAAAACTTGTGTCATATTCACCTGAAATAAATCGTTCGTCATCTAAAATTTGCCGATGATATGGAATTGTTGTTTTGGGTCCTTCAATAACACACTCCGATAATGCTTGGCGCATCCGCGTTATTGCTCTATCTCGAGTTGAAGCATGAACAATTAATTTCCCGATCATCGAATCATAATAAGTTGGAATTATATATCCTGCATAGGCATGAGTATCAACGCGAACGCCTTTCCCGCCTGGCATATGAAAACTTGTAATTGGCATTGGCGACGGTGAAAAATTATTTTCAGGGTCCTCGGCATTAATTCGGCATTCAATTGAATGGCCATTTAATTCAATTCGTTTTAAATGGTCAGGAACTGTTTCACCGGCATGCATTCTGATTTGCTGTTTTATCAAATCTACACCCGTTACCATTTCCGTAATTGGATGCTCAACTTGAATTCTAGTATTCATCTCCATAAAATAAAAATCTTTATTTTTATCTAATAAAAATTCTACTGTTCCAACTCCAACATAACCAACGGATTTTACTGCCGCTACCGCCATCCGTCCCAATTTTTTACGCAACCTTTTATCAACCGCTGCAGATGGCGACTCCTCTATCAATTTTTGGTGACGTCTTTGTACAGAGCATTCTCGTTCTCCTAAATGAACAGCATTTCCATGACTATCAGCTAATATTTGCAATTCAATATGCCTAGGATTTTCTATAAATTTTTCTACATATATATCGCCATTGCCAAATGCTGCCTGTGCTTCAGCTTGAGCGGTTTTAAATGCATTTTCAGCTTCATCAATACTACTAACAAAACGCATTCCCTTTCCTCCACCTCCTGCCGATGCTTTGAACATCACTGGTAATCCAATCTTAGAAGCAACTTCTTTTGCTTCGTGAGAATTGGCAATTATGTCATTACTACCCGGTATAACCGGAATATTGGCTGCCTGCATAGTGGATTTGGCTTTAGATTTATTGCCCATCGCATTAATAATATCAGCAGCCGGTCCGATAAATGTAAAATTATTTTGTGAACAAACATGAGAAAAATTTGCATCTTCCGCTAAAAACCCATAGCCCGGATGAATCGCATCTGCATTTGTTATCTCACCGGCTGCTATTATTCGAGGTACATTTAAATAGCTTTCACTACTCGGTCCGGGACCGATGCAGACTGCTTCATCGGCAAATTTGACGTGTAAAGAATATTCATCTGCAGTTGAATATACCGCAACAACTTTAATCCCTAATTCATGACAGGCGCGAATTATTCGTAAAGCAATCTCACCACGATTAGCAATTAGAATCTTCTTGAACATTTTGTATTCGTTATTCTATCTCAAATAGAGGTTGGTTGTACTCCACAGGTTTACCACTATCAACTAAAATTGATTTTATTACACCGTCGTTTTCTGCTTCGATCTCATTCATAATTTTCATCGCTTCAATTATACAAAGTGTATCACCTTTAGATACTTTATCACCAATTTTCACATAGCTTGGACTTTCAGGGGAAGAAGCGATATAAAAAGTTCCCGGCATTGGAGATAATATCTTTTCGTGATTATTGGATTCAACAACCGGTTTGGTCTGTACGGTTTTAGATGGTTTTGCTTCGCTATCCGTTCCCTCATAATCGGCGCTTTTTGCGACGGTACCACCCGCTATTATTGCCGGACTTTTAACGACTCGATATTTCCGTCCCCAAAAAGAGGCTTCTATTTCATTAACAGCGCTGTTTTCTAATAAATATATTATTTCTTTAAGTTTATCTTGCCACATAAATGACCTCAATAAAATTACGATTTTGCTCGTTCGACATACTCACCAGTTCGAGTATCTATTCTAAGAATATCATCAGTATTAATAAAAAGTGGAACTTGAAGGGTATAGCCTGTTTCAATTGTAGCCGGCTTTGTCGCTCCTGTGGCGGTGTTCCCTTTAAAACCCGGCTCGGTTTCAGTCACCTTTAAATTTACGTGAAACGGAATGCGAACATCCAATACTTCAGAACCGTCAAAAAGTAATTCTACATTCATACCGGCTATCATAAAGTTCTTTGATTCCGATACAACAGTTTCACTCACTGTAATTTGTTCATATGTATCGTTATCCATAAAATAAAAAGAATCTCCATCATCATATAAATATTGCATTTTTTTCGCCTCTATGCGAATATATACCATGCGTGCTCCGGCGTTAAAAGTATGATCAATAATTTTACCCGTACGCAAATCTTTTAGTTTAGTGCGAACAAAAGCTCCGCCTTTACCAGGTTTCACATGTTGAAACTCGATTACTTTCATCCGTTTGTCTTTATGTAGTATTACAACACCGTTTTTAATATCTGCGGTTGTTGCCATATATAATCCTTATTTTAGAGCATAAAATTTAACATAATGTAGTCTTAGTTCAAATTTTTGATTAATATTATATATCTAGTACAAATTATATTCAGGTAATCCCAATTGATTTCCAAAAAGTGATCAAGATAGTTTTATTGAAATAACACGTTACAATACTTGTTCATCATTAAAATTTGAGATAAAATTCAACATCCACTTATAATCTTTTTCCCGGTCTTGAACAGTGAATTCATACTTGGCAAATTTTGCTAAATCAGCGCGATTAAGTAAATTTATTACAATGTCAAAATTATCCTTTTCTAAGTCATAATCAGATTCAAATTTACTTATCTCACTGGTCGTCATTTCTAACGCTCTTATATAGTATTTATTTTCAATGAACTCTCGAATTATAAATGATGATTGAGAGTAAAATATTTTATTTTTACTTTGTATTAATTTCTTCAGGTCATTCAATCTTGCTATAGCGATGTCTTTTGCAGAATGATATTCTGATACTTCAATCTTTTTCAACGGTTCTTTTATTATTTTTTTTCGCCATAGAACTAATAATATCAGCAATAGTAATAATAAGATCACAGCTAAAATCCATCTATACCAATTGATAGGTTTTTTTAAAGCTACTGGATCTTTTATAGGACGTAGATTAGTATCTTCGGCTCCGGTCAACATTGAAATTATTTTTATATCGATCGGATCAGTCTCAATAGTTAGATCATTAGTGGAATCAGATTTCAATATTTCTACAGGATATGGTGGAATTTGAAAACTGCCGGTATCCCAAAATACAATTTGAAAATTCACTTGATACGGTTTGTGCCGTTTTGTAAGTATCGTTTTATTACGAATTTCCATTGATTCGTTTTCCTGAATATCAGGAAAAACAACAATCCTATCACCTGCGTTTTGTGAACTAATATTTAGATTTAGTACATCGCCAATTCTAGCAACTGTTGTATCAATATCAGTCTGAATTGTTAATGATAAAGATATATCTTCGGTTTGACACCCTACAAATATAACTAAAAGCAAAAAGATAAAGCGTTTCATAAACTAATAGCGACGTTCTCGTAACTTAAAATACCTCATTAAAGGTTCAACAAAATCTTCATCGGTGGAAATATCAATTAAGTCAAATTGTATACGATCACATTCTTTTCTAATATTTTTAAATTGTTGTAGAACTTGCTGTTTATAGGTATCTCGTTCTTTCAATTTTTTTGTATCAATCCAGAAAGTTTCTCCGGTTTCCGGATCATGTATTTTTTGATGACCGATATTCGGAAAATCTAATTCCGCCGGATCAAATATACGGATTCCGATTAAATCATGTTTTTGGTTAACTATCCTTAATTGTTTCCAATAATCTTCATCTAAAAAGTCTGAAATAATAAATACAACGCTGCGTCTTTTTGCTACTTTTAGCAAAAAGTCTAAAACAGACGCTAAATTTGTACCTTGCTCTTGCGGTTTATGATACAGTAGCTCTCGAATTACACGCAATACGTGTGATCTACCTTTTTTTGGTGGGATATATTTTTCAATTTCATTGGAAAATAAAATTAGCCCAACTCTATCCTTATTTTTAATTGCCGAGAAACCCAATACAGCAGCTATTTCTACACCAATATCTTTCTTAAATTTATTGGTTGATCCAAACATACCCGATGAACTGATATCAACAACTAAATAGACAGTAAGTTCACGTTCTTCTTCAAAGATTTTTATATACGGTTCGTTGGAACGGGCGGTTACATTCCAATCTATAAGTCGAATATCATCTCCTGGCTGGTATTCGCGCACTTCCGAAAACGTCATTCCTCTTCCTTTAAATACAGAATGATATTCACCACCAAATAAATCATTAACTAATCCGCGTGTACGAATTTCGATGTGTCGTACTTTACGCAGGATTTCTTTTGGGATCATATTAGATTATTTTAGGGTACTTCAATTGTATCGAATAATCTCTGTACGATATCATCGGAAGTGATTTCTTCCGCTTCCGCTTCGTAGGTAAGTAGAATTCGATGACGTAAAATATCGGCTCCGATATAACGAACATCTTCTGGTGTAATGTATCCGCGATGCTCCAAAAATGCACGGGCTTTTGAAGCCAATACTAAGTTTATTGAGGCACGTGGCGAAGCACCATATTCAATTAAGTTTTGAAGATCATCCAGCGCGTATTTTTCAGGGTTTCTCGTAGCAAATACCAAATTTAAAATATACTCTTCTACTTTTTCATCAACATAAACATCGTTAATAGTTTTCTGTGCCGCAAATATTTTCTGTTTAGTAATTATCGGTTTTAGTGGTTGCAAACTACTGGTTTTTGCTTCCTGTTTGACGATTAAACGCTCCTCATCTTTATTGGGATAATCTACTTTCAATTTTAACATAAATCTATCTACTTGAGCTTCCGGCAGCGGATAGGTACCTTCTTGCTCAATTGGATTTTGTGTTGCCAAAACTAAAAAAGGCGGTTCAAGAGGATAAGTATTTTTACCAATAGTAACTTGCCGTTCTTGCATCGCTTCTAACAAAGCGCTTTGAACCTTTGCGGGAGCACGATTGATCTCATCAGCTAATATTAAATTCGAAAATATCGGACCCTTCCGTGTTTCAAATTCGCTCTTTTTCTGATTATATATTAATGTGCCAAGTAAATCAGCTGGTAACATATCCGGTGTAAATTGCAAACGTTGAAAGTTAACATTTATTAATTGCGATATTGTGTTAGCCATCAGTGTTTTAGCAAGACCGGGGACACCTTCTAACAAAATATGTCCATTTGCAAGTAACCCAATAAATATTTTATTTACAATTTCTTCCTGACCTACAATTTTTTGTGCTAAGGCTTTATGTAAATCGTCAATAAATGCCGATTCTTTTAATATTCTGTCGTTTATCTCTGCAAGATTAAAATTAGTCATATTTTATATTTTTAATATTATTGATTCCTTGATGTAAGTTCATCAATGTTATTTATTTGTTTTCCTAAATATTCTAATTCAAATTGTACTGACGGC
This sequence comes from bacterium, assembly GCA_030606865.1. Lineage (GTDB taxonomy): Bacteria > Fidelibacterota > Marinisomatia > Marinisomatales > JAHJCW01 > JAHJCW01. The sequence continues at coordinate 4,851 of JAUWFQ010000019.1, read as the reverse complement.
GCTAACTCATGTTCCGGATATTTTTTTAAGAAAGTTTGATATGCAGCTTTAGCTTTCGGTAAATCTATCTGAACATTGGCATATATATAACCAATCATAAATTGTGACATTGGCTCAAAACTTGATCCCTTGTATTTATAAATAATTTCCTGATAAGTATTTAACGCTCTGTAAAATTCCTTTTTGTCATTCAAATAAATGTTACCTTTTAAATATAATGCTTCAGGTATTATAGGATTGTCATTGAACTCCTTAATGAGATATTCAATTGTACTCATCGCTTCATTCACGGTAGTATCACTACGAAGCTCTGTAGTTTTAATCATAAGCCATTTAGGAAATTTTTTAATATCTTCATCTGCAGATTTTCCTATTTGTGTTTCAGGATATTTTTCTGCGATTACATTCAGTGACTCAAATCCCTCAGAATAATTATTATTATCATCTAATTCAATCCAAGCAATATTATACTGAGCTGTTTGAGCTAATGAATCTTCAGGAAATTTATCAATTATTTTTTTGTATGATTCTATTGCTTTTTCAATTTCAGAATTGGCAATATATTTATCACCCTTTTCCAATATTTTCTCAGGCGAAGTGTTACAATTATAAATTAATAATCCGCTTAAAATTATTATAATTAGTTGTTTCATTTTTTAAATTTATCCCTATATAAATAGTCGAAAATTTATGTGAATGAAATGTGTATTTTCAATGATTATTAAAAAGAAAATATATTGATAAAATCAAAATATATACTGAACACCTAACTGAATTTGCCAACCAGTATTTTTTTCCAAAGGATGAGCTGCATCTAAGCGTACCGGTCCAAGTGGTGTCGCTAATGTTATTCCAAAACCGCTGTCCCAACTGAGTTTTTTTAATGATATATCCTCGTAACTATCATAAATATGGCCTCCATCTATAAAAATTTCACCACCTAATATCCAAAATAATGGAAAACGTATTTCCCAATTATTCATAATTCGTATAATATCTCCTAATGGCAGGTCATTACTATCAGTTTTGTATCTTAATATATCCCAACCTCTCAAACTATTACTTCCACCAAGATAGAATTTATCATATAAATAATCATGATAATCCGTATTCCATCCTACAATCATACCGTATTTGATACGCCCTGCCAATATTATATTCTTAAAGATAGGTTGGTAAGCGCGAATACCAAAATCTAATTTGATAAAATCACGATTTCCACCCAAAATTCCACCGGTTCTATTTAATTGACCTAAATAGACAAATCCCTTGGTAGGATATAACACATTATCGGATTTATCTAATCTGAAATTGATCTTAAAAGAATGCTTCTCAATTTTAATTTTTCGACCACTTTCAAAACCATTAATTGAGCTTAGTAACTCATTATCATCGAGATATAAATAATCTTTTCGAGAAAATCGATCCAAATACAAACGCATTTCAATGAATGATCTACGTTCAATTTGATCAAGAAAATATGTGTTGACTAACTCGACTCCATATCTTGTAACGTATGGCGCACCTAATGATATGTAGTCTTTAAAAGATTCCAAATATATTTGGAGTTGGGTTGGTATTTTTATTTTATACAACCAGGGATTAGCAAGACTTACGTCAAATCTTAATTTTGGATTAAGCGTGTTGTTACTAATTAAAGTTTGACCGCTTAATTTTAGTGCTAAACTTGTACCCGAATGCATTAAACTGCGATTACGCCACTCAGCTAATACACCGGCTCCCGGTACCGGCTCTGTTCCTTCATAGTACTCAATCGGATAATAACCACCCTCAGATAGCCATTCATGTTGCTTAAATTGCCGTAATTCAACTAATAAATTTACTAGAGAATCAATTTTGGCAAGTTTAATAGGTGTGATATTTGCTACAGAAAAAATACCAGTCTGTAATAATTGCCTTTGGCTATTATCGATATTCGATTGGTTATACTTATCACATTTTTTAAACAATAACTCCCGCTGAACGATAACAGAATCAACAATACCAAGTCCGGTAAAAAATGAATTGTTTATATAAACATCAGGACCTTCATCTATCGATATATCAATATCGACAGAATCTTCAATTGTATCGGATATATTAATGATAGCGAAAAGTTTACCAATTTTTCTATATTGATCTTCCAATAAATGATAATTTGTATTAGTTCTAACAGGATTGAATGCTTTATGTTGTTTTAGACCAAGGATATTGTAAATTTTATTATTACTTAATGATTCATTCCCCGTAATAACCAATGATCTGATATAATACTGTTTACCTTCATCTATAATAAAATATACATCAACCAAGTCATTTGAGATTACAACAGAATCTTTAACATTTACACCAAGAAATCCTTTGGAAACATAAAAAGTTTTAATATTTATGTCATCTAATTTTATTAGTCTACGATCATAGTCCATTTTTGAGAGCAACGTAGCTTCGTGAATACGTAATACATTACGAATTTGTTCTTCATTATAAGTCTTAACACCAATAAGATTTACATTATTTATCTTGATCGGTATATCTTTTTGAGATAAACCAATGCTTACAAAAACAATAATTAATAATATTTTGATTAATTTAGTCATATAAATCAGTAGGCATAACGAAGCCGGTATTTTACATGCATATATCCACTTCTATCAATATTGCCGACCAAAGATAAATTCCTATTTAGGCGTAGTTCAACTCCCAAAGAGTGATAAGAATCTATCAAACCAAATGATCTTCTATAGGCATAATTAATAGATACATTGTCAGTTAAGGGTGCAGAAATAGAAAAATCTTTTCCCGCTGTTATTAATCCACGGACATCAACATTTTCTAAAATACCAATCCGTTTAAGTCCTGATAATTCCATAATATTTCTATCTAATTGACTGCCAAACCACGAAATCGCAATGTCAGTTGCTTGTGTTCCTATTTCTGTAGAAGATAAATCTTGTTCTTCAAATTTTTTACGCCATGTAAGCAATTCTAAAATATCACTCTGTGAAAATCCTCTTGCAGACGTAAAAGTTAAATTCGGATTATCTATCAGCCCAACAATGCTAATATCAATACGCTCACCATCAATTATCGTATTAGCGGTAATATCCAGGTAGGGATTAAATCCACGATTATCAAATGTTAAATATCCATGTGTAATTGTGAAAACATCTCCATAATAATAAAATTCCCCCTCATCTATTATGAGTTCACCGGCAAAATCCATTTCACGGTCTCCGAATTGGTTAATACTTACATCACCAATAAACACTGCATCTAATTGATCATTTGTCAGAGTAAATTTTCCTTTAATTGGAAAATCGATCTTATAGTGAATAATCGTACTACCTTTTTCAGACGGTAATACACCTAATTCACTTGTAGTTAACGGTTGAAACATTTCGATATCAATTGGCGCAACTTCTCCAGATATCAAAATAGTATCCCGACCGGTAACGTTTATATTAAAATCGGTAATACCTTCCATTTCATATATCAATGAACGGAAATAAACATCTTTGCCGATGGCATTTATATCTAGATACGGATCGAAGAAGCTTGTCATATCCATACCACCTGAAAGTGAAATATTATCATTTTTTGTGGATCTACGTTTTCCGGTTCGATACATCTTCCCTTGCAAATTATCAAAGATAAGTTGATTATTTTCAATATTTATAAAACCGTGCATTTCCTTGATTGGATCGTCTAACAACGGAGTAAATACTGTTGCTTTATTAGCGGTTATCCTACCATTTCGAATTATATTGTCCCAAATGCCACTTAGTTCTAATACAAGTATATATTCACCGGGTGCTTCGTTTACTTCATCAAAATAATTTGTAATAAAATTTAGATTTTTTGATTTCCCTTCAACGAAAATATACAAAGAATCATTGTCGCGAAAACCCCCGAACATATTTGAATGAATATTCAAATCAATTGGTAAATATCCATAACCTGTAAAATGATCATCCTTTAAGTCAGAAGAATAGGAATTAAAGTTTAAATTATAACCATCATAATCGCCTCTGCTATGCACTGTACCTAATGAAATTTTATCAAAAGTAGCGTCACTAACTGTAACGTTAAAATTACTATACATATTCTTGCCGGTTCCATCTATATTTAGTTCTCCATTTACTATACCGGCCATTTCGATCCAATCCGGTAAAAATTGAGTGATAGTTTTAATGTCTGTATTTTGATATTTTGATTGAAGTTGTATTTTTTCTGTTTTGCTAACATCTCCAAAAGGAATTTTACCGGTTATATCAATTTGGGAATTCGCATTTTCCTTTAATATAATTTCATTAATATTAAGAATTTGGTTATTATAATTAATTGATGCCTTTAATTGCTCAAATGGTTCTTTTGCAAAAGCTCCGTTCTTTACAGATATATCAAATGAATAATTTTGATCTCCAGTTGATTCTTCAAAATTAATTTTTCCAAACATTAATCCGGTGAATCTATATCTATAATTTTTAATAAATGAATGCAATAATTTCGAATCGATATTCGAAAATTTAATATTCCCTTTTAATAATTTATTATAAGATAATTCACCTTCAATAACCCCATCATCCAAATGCGCTATAAATGGACTAATGCTAAAATTATTATCCTTATAGTTTATTTGAAATGGGGTTGCATTCACAAAATAATGATTGCGGTAGAATGTCTTAATATTATTAATGTATAAAGTATTTTTATTGTCTAACATACCGGATCCGATAAGATACTCATTGCCATTGACTATATTTACATTAGTAAAATGTGTCTCCTTCTTCTTAAATACTACATCCATTTCCCCATGCTCAAACTCAATATTATTCCACCTCCCACTACCTA
>JAUWFQ010000124.1 GCA_030606865.1 bacterium | reverse complement strand
CATTATATTTAATCCCGTTAAACTCAAATCCATTCTTAATACTTTTTACTGGTGAATTGAATTTTTCCCAATTTTTGAATTTACTTATAATCCCTTGAATACACATAGGTTTTAAGTAGTCATCTTCAGTGAGTTCGGACTCTAATTTAATTGTCCACTTTTCATTAATTACCCTTAAACCAAGTGTATCATCATGTAATACCAATAATGACTGGTTATCTTTCCAAAAATTCATCCAGTTTGAATTATCACAATTTGCTTTAGGCAAGATGGTGACATCAATGTATTCTTGTCGTTTATTACAAGCAATTAGTAACAACATAGCCAGCAAAATCAAATTACTTTTTTTCATTTTTAAAATCTCCTTCAATAAATAACTGCCAACATTCCGATAAACGTATTACGTTTAGCAGGAATATAAATTCTATCGTTTTAACCTAGTATAATAGTTTAATCTGAAATTTCAAAACTTAAATTCATTTTACTAAGCACATAACGCCAAAATAAGCTGCTGGAACATACGGCGCACTGTATTTCAATATTTTAAAAGACGTATTGCGAGCACCGAAAAATCAAATTCGCCAATCACTGTTCCAGTCAGCTTGATTTTTTTGTTAGCCGTAATTATATTATTAACAGTTACTGGTTATAGGTCAAATAAACGTTTACCTTTTTTATTTATTTTTTTACATGAATATTTATTTATTTTAAAAGAAAATCGAGAGGTTAATTTGCTCTGATTTCCTTTTAAAATAAATATTTAGGTGTAGACTTTTTATACAAATATCTGAACTATTTTCCATAAAAACCAACCTTTGTAAAGGTAAACTTTCATATGGCACATAACCGTTACTTAATAAATTGATCAAGCCAGAAATTTCCATCCAAGGAATACACAAAATATTTTCCATTTGATGAGAAATTAACAGAAGTTGGTTTTCCTTCTGCTATTTTTTTAATTATATTTCCTTCAAGATCAACAACCCAAGACTCACTCCAATAACTTTCATTGTCCACTGTCTGTTCACAAGAAACCAATATTAGATTACTATTTGGGATCCATTGAGTTAAACGTGCTTTATCTATAAGTTTTTTTGGTTGAAATATTTGTGTCGGAGTAATATATAAAGCATTTTGATCTGAAAAAGCAATGTATTTATCATCAATGGAGTAAGAAGGATTTTCTTCATTCAAAAGTGTTTTTGAAAACTGATATTTTTCAGTTCCGTCTATTGAAGATTTCCAAAGCTCGTAATTTTCATTCGGACGGTCGTATAATGAATAAATCAATCCTTGATTGTCACTTTTCCAAGAAAAATATTGAATTAGGCTTTTCTCAATAAGAACAGGTTCTAAAAAATCAGTATTAGATACATAAAGTCTATATACTGGTGATCCTTGAGGTGGATTTGGTCCCTGAATAATAAAGGCTATTTTTGAACCATCAGGTGAATATTCGGGTCTTTCTGCCCAATCGTCAGTTGAAGATAACCTTGTTTTTATTCCATCAAGAGTTACTCTCCAAATTTCACTTCCCATAGGAGTATAAATTTGTACCAACATATCATTAGAATCTTTAGACCAAGAAACATTTGTTATGGTTATCGATCCTTCATATAAGTCATCAATTGAAATTATAGGATGTTGACTTGAGCCATCATTCTTCATTAGCCAAAGCTCAAATAATATTGCCGCCGCATTTGGATTATAAGTATTTCTTGAAGATAGGAAGGCAATATGTTCTCCATTAGGTGACCAATAAGATATAAAATCTTTTCCAGATGATGTTAATTGCTTTGGAAATTTCATTTCATCAGAAGATGTTGGAGATTTGCTATTATTACAACTAACGGTAATTAATATAAATATTGATAGAATATCTATTAGTAATTTTGGCTTCATTTTAATTTTCTCCTTTTATATCGGCTAACGGTGGAGATAACCTGCGTGAAATTTGCAACCACAAGTCATTCCCTTATCCAAATTTACTATTTTAAAACCAAAATCCATAAAATCACGGTTTAGCTATTTCACGTCAGGTTGATTGATTGTTAGGGTGCATATTATTTGACTAATGCGAATTTTCTCGTAATAACATGACCATCAATTTCATATTTGATAATATACACGCCAGATACCTGATTTATCATATTCCAATCAATTTTGTAGCTGCCGCTTTGTAATTCCTCTGATAATAGAATGTCCAATTCTCTGCCAAGCAAGTCGAAAACCGAAATTCTGACATAAGATTCTTGATCTAAATCAAATGCAATATTAACAGTTGGATTGGCAGGGTTTGGATATGGCGAATCAATTATAAAACCATTAATTAAATATGGATCACCTTCAACTGAAAGTGAGGATTGATAATAAAACGAAGTAGTATCCCAAATATTGGATTCATAATTATAAAATGGCTTCATCAACCAACTATACACGCCAGTGCTCATATAATTATTTACTATCCAGTTATCTAATGGATACTCCATTAAATCCATTAAACTATCGGCAGGGGGTATAATAAATGTATTGTCAATTGGAATGAAGGCTAATCCATCAATTGCAGTACCTGCTGAATCAATTAATAATAGATCAAACCACCACGGAGATATGATAATAATTGTATCGCTGCCGGTATTTGTCATCTGGATACTTGCATTAATCGTATCACCAAACTGATAAAACTCCTGATCCAATGTGATTGAGTAACTATAGCCATCAGCTACAACTTGACAAATCGCGATACTAACAGTAAACAAAATGGACATGGTTGTAGACTTAATCAGTTTAATCACTTCATGCACCCTAACGGCGATCATCACCTGCGGTGGATGGATTACGATTAAACTTATGTTTGTTAAATTACGCATTGCGAAGTCTCAAAATCATCAAAAGTCAACAGCTCTAACCGTCAGGTGGATGAAATGGTTATGTAGTTATTAACGCAATAGTAACATCTTTCTATTTTCCATATAATCATTTCCAACCTGCAATTTGTAAATATAATTTCCACTTGGAAGATTTATTGCATTGAAATTAACTGTATAATATCCAGCCGGCTGAAATTGATTAATCATAGTATGAACTTCATTTCCAAGAATATCATAGACTTTTAGTATAATAATATTTGGCTCTAAAACTGAGTATGAGATTTTTGTAGTCGGATTGAATGGATTGGGATAGTTTTGAAATAGCTGATATTTTATAGAGATACTGGTTTCATTTACAGCATCAGTAATAGGCTGTCCCCGATATAAAAATATGATCCACTTCGCACTTGTGGCGCTAAAAAATCCTTCTGCGGGAGCATATAAGTAAAGTGCTATTCGAAAAACGTTTCCCTCTTTACCAAACTCTTTCAGAATTTTAAGTTTGTTAACCGACATCCAGGTAGCATCAGCTTTTAAGTAAAATACAGAATCTTCTATAGCATCCACATAATTAAGATATGAAACAGAAAAAGGGTCAGCAACTTGAGTTGAATCGTAGCTGAATTCAGATGCATCATCGATTGTGTCCGGAAATGTAATCTGTCCTAGACCATCCCACACTATGCTACCAGCAAAGATTGTATCGTTTGTTGCTGAATAAGTAAATAATATATCTCCAAAGTCAGCAGGTGGATTGTATAGAATGGTAAAAGGTATGGATTCGTCGTCATATCCGGGGTAGTAAGGAAATTTAGTAAAATAACCTCCCTCAAAATTATAGGTAGTATAATCCACAATTAGGAATGCAAAATTTGCACTGTCATAATCTAAATTCCAATTAATCTGTGAGAAACATGCAGTGTATAGAAGAAAGAGTATTGCAAAAATTTCTATAGACTTTCTCATGTCTACCTCCAATGAATTTAGTACATAACGGTGGCGATAACCTGACAAAAACAAAGCGATCAGTAACTTTCAAGTTGCCAAAGCACTTGATCGGATTATCGAACTTTCAAATGACCAGGACGCGTTTTTGTTCAGGTTGATTGCATTGTTATACCATTGATTATCTAATTAACGATACTTTGCTTGTTTATAACTTACATCCGATGTCAGTCCGGACAAATACTTGCTTGAAATCAGTTCAACATTATTTTCAATAATACTATCCCAAATATAATTATGAAAACCTGTGATATCAGTATACTCAAAATCCATTTTATTTTTTATTTTTGGTGAGGTTGCTTTAGCAGGTTTTTTGAGATATTCCTCCATTAGACTGTAAAAATTTTCTCTGTACCACTCAACAGTGATACCTAAAGATATTTGAAATGCTTCCTCGAATCCATACCCTTCTTTCATCAATTGGAATAATTCTCTTATATCTTCCATTTCAGCTCCATATCCATTCGCAGTATCTATTAGGTAAGCATAAGCTGTTGCAAAAATGCAGTAATATTCAGAGTGTAAACTCGTATCCGGGAAATCTGTCCATCGGTGAATCAATATCGGATTAACATGCCCTTCAGCGGCATACCAGTTGTAGAATTGCTCCAGTGTTGTTATGTACGTATCATCCCCTGCATCCGACATTAGATGTGCCTGTCCTTCTCTAAACCAGAATCCCAACCATTCTGGGTATAGTGAATTCTTAGGACAGTCTGTAAGTGTAAATTGAAATACGTGTGTTAACTCATGCTTTACGATACTGCGATACCTGTAAATTAGATAGTAATTAGGAATAGTTACACAATCGATTGCTCCAATAAAGAATCCGTTGCGGAATCCCATAGCCTGGATCGGGTCAATATACTTCTCAGCATAAATATAATATGTGTAATCTTCTGTGAATTGCAGTTCATCTTCGATACTTGTAATAAGAAACTCCGTTACCAGTTCGTCGAATACTTCTTCCGAAATTTCGGCAAGCTGCCGTTTGGATTCCAGACTACTGCCGTCACTGTAGACAGCGAAATGATCACTCGCATAAGGATTGCAGTCATGAATATAGGCATACCTCCCGCTGGTATCAAAATCCCACTGTTCGGCCGGGCATTCATCATCTTCATGGTCAACAGGATTTTCCTTTTCTGAAGAGCAGGCAGATAAACAGAAGAAATTGATAAAAAGAATACCTATTATCAGATAACGGAGTATATCAATTACTGGAATCTTTTTTAAAGAACTTGGCTCAGAGTAGACTGTTAGAACTGAGAATTGCATTAAATTGTTTCTATTATTGATAAATGGTATAACGGTCAAGCGTCACCTACAGCCAAGTAAAAGTGCGTGTATTTTTTACTTTTAATAAAACTCATGAAATTCCGAAATCTTGATTTCATCGAACAGCTCTGGCTGTTAGTTGCACCATACTATTATGCTAATGAACAGACTTAAAACAAATAGCGTGTATTCCTTCCATAGAAAATATTTTTTATATTGTTATAGCCAAAAACAACAATTCAAAATAAAAAGGAGATAC
>JAUWFQ010000072.1 GCA_030606865.1 bacterium | reverse complement strand
AATAACGGCGGTCTGCCAGCAAAAAAATGTTCATTTTCCTGAAATATATCACTGCTATTTTTAACTTTAACTAAACCATTTTTGTAAACTACTGCTAAGCTGAGTCCTGTTCTATTTGTGTGAAGTAAATAATTATAATCATCCATTTCACCCAACATCGAAGCAAACTTGTTCTTGGACTGAATTTCCTGTAAAACATAAATATCTGCATCCAAGTCTTCAATAATTGCTTTAACATAATCATCAGAATCATCGGTTTTCGGGAATCGTTCTATGTTCCAAGTAACTATTTCAATTTTATTTGAATCCCCAATAGCTACTACTTCATGTAATTTTAATTCTTCATTAGGTTTGGTTGGCTTATCCGGTTTACAGCTAAAAACCAAAATAAATAGTACTACTAGTATAATATTGGAAAATGTTTTCATTGATTTAATTTCCATCTGTATCACGGTAAAATTACTGACATATCTAACATTTGTGGAATTCCTAAAGATTGCGAACCAAATTGTATACCATACTTAATTCCATAAGCACCTAACTTTATTCCAATCCCTCCGGAGATAGAAGTAACTTCCTTGGAAAATTGAGTTCCGATTAGAAATTGTAATTTATTCCAATTCGATATTTCTCCAACTCTAAAAATAATTCCATCTACAATAGACGACTTTTCCAACGCAACAAAAAGTGAATTATCAATTTCATTAAAAGTAAAACTATAATTTGAACCAGCGATGATACGAACAGGTAATTTTGGTATTTCTTTATAAAGTTCTGACATACTTCCAAGATTAAGCAGTGAAAAACCCACATTTAATTTTTCATTAACATTATGCTGCAGACCAATATCCATGGCAAATCCGGTTGCGGACTCATCAAGCAATTGCATTGCAATATAACGCAGTTTTGTACTTAGCAAACCAATTTTAGTTTGTCTGCTATAGTTGCCATCAAGTGCAATCGCAGTTGCGCCAAAAACCGATAGTGGATCATCGGTTGGGCGATCTGATCTAAGTTCAAGATCATTCAATGCCACATAACGAACATCAAACCCTGCTGTCCCACCAAAAGCGCCGCGATTATATCCAAATGAGGAAACTTGAATTCCTGCTAACCAATTCCCATAAGATGCTGACAAAATCGGTCTATTAGTAATATTATTTAATACGGGATTTAGCCCAATGATTAATTCTGTTGCATTGCGCGGAATTGATAGAAATTGTGTTCCGATTCCAAACATTAGACCTTGGAATAACATTAATGATGCTATAATTTTAAAAATTAATCGCATAAGATATTACATGAGTTAAACTTGTAACCGGTTCTACAACAATTGCATAATCAAATAGTGAAGTGAATTTATCAAATTGATGATACTTGAATCCAACTCCAAAAGACAAGCGATCGTTTCGATATCCGGTACGTAAAAAGTAACTGTTATTATATGTGTATTCGGTTCCAATTCTATAATCCAAACCTAATAGTTCGTTATCAGCAAGATATGATCCAATATCCCCAACAATGATTATGGAATAGATTTTATATTGCACACCTGATCTAACTTGTAGCGGAAATTTATCTTTATAAATTCTTCCTAAATCATCAGTCAACTTATTTGACCACTGATAAGCGGAATTAATATTTTTAATTACGAATGCAAAATTTAGATTAGCTTTAAAAGCGTATAGTATGCCGAAATCAAAACCAACACCCTTTCCAATAATATTTCCATCAATATTGGGGAGTTGGTTTTGTAAAATTTTTAACGTACTGCCAACTTGAAGATGTTGAATTGGGGCTATTCCAAATGATATTAGGAATGCGTTTTCAGTTGCATATAAGTCATCAGTATGAACACCGGCTAAATCACGTCCGTCAATACCATTAACTCCCGCACCAATCCAACCCACACTTATTCCACCAACCGGAGGTAATGGTGTAGTAAAACTGATAATTGATTGATGGCGATCAAGTGATAGAAATTGATGAGTAAATAATAATTTCCTATTTGATGCTGCTGCAACTCCAGCCGGGTTAAAATAGGCAGGATAATTTAAATCGGTTCCCGCTGTTAATGCATTGCCCATCGCAATGGATCTAGCGCCGGTACCGGCGCGTAAAAAACTACCGGCGTAGCCGGAATAATCTTGAGCAAATAATAAACTGCTTAGCATTATAAAGATAGTTATACGTTTTATGTTAAAAATTCCAAATATATTGTTATTTATAGTCATTAGGTTGTGATTAAGTTGCCTGTCTACCGAAGCTTCAGCACAGGCAGGTAAAACCCGTGGGTTCCTTAACACCTTAACACTTGAACACGTGAATACATTAACACTTTTCATTTTACAACCACTAATTTTAACCAATGATCTTCTTTAGTAGAATTCTCACTTTCAGAAAATTGTAAATTCACAAAGTACACACCATTAGACACTAATTTGCCTCCATTATCACGTCCATTCCATTTGATGGCGCCGGGATTGGTTTGCCAATCAAATCTTTCTGAATATACCGTTTCTAAGGCAAAATTATAAATATTCAAGTCAACTTCCCGTACAGAAAAGTTTCCCGTGTTAAAACGTACCCATCCATTATCATTAAGCTGATTATGAGAATAAGGAGAGAACGGATTCGGATAGGCATAGATTTCATCTTTATCATATTCGGCGCGATAAATTTGCCAATTGTCACCTTTAGGATTATATGAACGGGCTAAACCATCCGGTGTGCCAATCCAAATCAGTGATTTCCCGAAATATTCACGATTATCTGCTGCAATCGAATAAACCGAATTACTTAATATCTCATTAGATGAAACCGGTGTGGCTTCAACTGCCGGAGACATCAACTCCCAATTTTTGCCATCATCAGTTCTCCATAATCCGCTATCCGAAGCAATTAATACTGTGGAACCTTGTATTGAAATATCATGGCAGCGTTCTCCAATTAATGCTTCCACAATTTCCCACGATTCTCCATCGTTTCGCGTAAAACTTACAGACCTTTGTTCTGATGGCAAGACAGCATTAACAGTTACCGCCCAAATAATACGTTCATTATTATATTCCTGTTTGGCGATACTCAACACCCAATTACCGGAAAGACTATCCGTTGGATGCGTAAAATGACGCCAATTAACACAGCCATTTTCACCAAGAATTCCACGATTTATACCATTAGCTGTTCCCACCCAAACCGTGTCTCTATAAGCTAAAACTGAGAATCCTTTATGATTATGATTACCACCTGTTATCGGATCACTGGAATCCATATAATAATTATTGAGTAACAACTTTCCTTCAACTTCATTGAAATTATCAAGATTGCATGTATTCAATTCTTCTAAACTATCCAATGGTAACGGAATACGTTCCCATTTATCCATTTTAGATAAATCCAAACGACGTAATCCGCCTGCCCAACTAACAATCCATAAATAATTTCCGCTAATATCCATATCATAAGAAACGTTAGTAAGGGCTTTTGTAATGGGTCTTGCTTTAAAATATCCATTACCAATTGCTGCAAGTGAATCACCAATCTCATCTACAGGTTGATCATATCTGTTCCATTCAATTTGTTCAGATAACCCATCTTCTGTTACATATATACCGGTACCCAAAGGAATTCCATTTTCACGTGACGAAGCGGCAAACGCTAATATTCTATTTTGTACAGCCATAGATGCAATTGAATCAAACAAAAAACGTGGTTCCTCATTTACTAAATGCATTGTATCAAGAGTGAAAATGGACAAAGAATCGTGCATCACCGAAATCCCCTGACCAGTTCCAACCCACGTTGTCTGAGCGCCTTGCAGGGCGATACAATTAATTATAGTACTACGCAATCCCGGCTCTTCGCTCAAGTAATTAGAATTGATATTCGATACCTTGAAATGTTGCAGTGGTTTTGGCTGTCCGAAAATAATTTGTACAACAAATACAATATTAATAAATATATAGAGGATATTTTTCAATTTAAGGAGTCAATGAATAAATATAATTAGTAAGTAAGCATCCAACTTGATCAAGACTTTCAGGTGAGCAATTTTGCGGAATATCATTTAATGTATGCCAATAGTTTACTCTTTGATTCGGATAGTTGAAATCAATCAGATCAATAGTTGGAATCCCCGCAAATTCCCACAAAGGAACATGATCGTCATAAATATCATATCCCAATCTATTTTGAAATGCCGGTAATTTTAACTTTTCTGCTAAATCCCAAAGTTCATTAACTAATTTTGGTGCAACACGATAGGAATTTCGCTCAATTGGAATCTCCAAAATTCTATCACCGATCATATCAATTATTATTCCATAATCCGGTTTGCGTATTGGTAAATTTTTTGCAAAATATTGAGATCCTTTTGCATAACTATCAGGAATTCCCTCGACACCCATATCTTCTCCATCAAATAAAACCAGTGTAATATTAATTGGTGGCTGATTGGAGTTGAACATTTTTGCTAATTCCATTAGAACAGCAACTCCACTTGCGCCATCATTCGCACCAATAATTGGTGTAAAACGATTGGAAGGATTTAAATCTTTATCGGCCCAAGGCCGCGTGTCCCAATGTGCACCTAATAAAATATGTTTTTCACTGTTTGTATTAAATTCAGCTATGATATTGCTTAAATTATAAGTATTGTTGTCCCACAATTCAGTATAAGTAAAATTTTGTGTAAAAACCGTGTCGGAAAAATTCTTCAAATTTTGAATAAAAAAATCTTTACAATCAGAATAACCCTTAGAACCAGGATTTCTTGGACCAAATTCACATTGCTTTTCAAGCCAATTAAAGGCAGAGTCACCATCAAATTGTATTTCATTTGTCTGACAGCTTAATAGAAATACCGTTATTAAAACAAAAATGGATTTTTTCATTATTAATTCCGTTTATTACCCGCTAATTGCAAGATTTAAATCAAAGCCAATATCGCGATCAATTTTCTTACCAATATGTTTAGAATCACTTTCACGATATTCCAAAATTACAGCACCTGTTACACGTGATGAAAAAGAATATGAAATTCTTAATCCAATCTTTTTGCTTTCATTTTTATTTATCACGGCTAAATCAGGACTATTTTTTGTAGCAAAAGTTTGGCTAAGATTATAATCAGCATTAAATGTGAAGTTCATTGTATTTTGAACTTTATAATCATCAAAAAATGGTAAAGGAATTTTAAATCCTCCTTTATGGGCATAGTTTGAACTCAGACTTATTGATTGTTCCTTTTTCAACGTTAAACCGGTTGGACTTTTTTGGGCAGTTTTGCTCAAATTGTGTCTAACGTTTACCGAAATTCCTTTAGCAAGCGACATTGTTAATCCTATTAATGGTGAATAACTCGAATTAACACGTGATTGCACCAAATAATCTGAATAACTCTTGGCGAAATCTGTAATACCAAAGAATTCAGTGGTCGGAATATTCTCTTCACCTTCAATTTTCCACGATCGAACTTCCTTACCGGAAAAAGCATGTTCAAGGGAAGCGGATTTAGCAAATTTCTTTAATAATGGCCATTTTTCTAATCCTGTAACCCGCACAGTCCAGCTCGTAAATGGTAACCCTTTATCTAATCTTTCACCGTAGGCAAAGTAGTTGCGTGATAGTGAATGTAATTCCAAATCCGTTCCGCCGCTGCGATTGATACCTAATTCTTGAACATAATTTAGATTAATATTTGCTTTTGTTGAAATCGCGAAACCCGATCTTAATGATAAATTGCGAATTAAATTCCATTGTCCGGTATTCGTACCGACACTCTCTGAATGTTGCAAGCCATGATCAGGCAACCAACCAAATTTATATCCGGTTGGTACCTCGCCCTGTACGCCTATTCCGGTACGATTTAAATTGGAAGAATATGTCATATTAATAGGATTAATCTTTTTCAGTATCTTATAAAATCCTGCCAATAGTTCAAGCTTATTTTTAGGTATTTCAACATCTTCATCTAATAAAACTTGTTTCTTTGCCTGCATATCTTTTCCGGTTGAAAATCCATTTTGTTCTTCTGTCATTAGCAAATTGCGCTCTTTCACTTCATCTTCTACAGGAGAATCACCGATTTCTTCCTCTTCTACAATTCGTCTTTGTCTTCTTTTTGGTTCTATTTCTCGGCGCTGTCTCGATTCCTTTTTCGGTTTATAGACCGTTTCAAGTATCGATACCAGATTTAAAGAAAGATTTGTCGAAAAACGCAATTGCGTTCCGATGTTTGCACCGTCTATGGAACTGCTGCGAGGCTGACTCCATCGGTATGCGGCAGAATAAGTGAAATTTGGTTTTAACCAATCTGCAATAATCGGATTAAAGGTTGTACTCAAATTTTGATTGGTATTTGTGATGACTCCCGGATTCCACTCTTCTATAGCTTTTATTACCTTTGCACGAAATTCATCCATATCGCTTTTTGCGCCACTACTATATTTCGCTTCTAAATTATCAGTTATTTTATACGCCAAATTGAATGTACGATTTAATCCTAAATTGTATTCATCCGGTGATCTACCGCCCGCCCTGGACTCCTTTTGAACTAGTTTTTCAGAAAAATCAATGCCGGCATTCAGACTGCTTGGTGTATAGTAAAAGTTTGTTTCGCTTAATTTTTTACCAAACAAAGGTACAATTTTTAACCACTTTAATGGTTTGAAGAAATTATCTCGAGCAAACGCGTGACTATATGCTAGTTTTCCGGAATATGATTCATTCCTGACTTGCGCCATTATCTCATTTGATGTAAGTGTTTTGTTTGAACTAAAACTACCGGTGATGTCATCAATCGTGTATTTAATCCATTTATTCTTTGATTTTCGTGTTTTTGCAAAACTAGTACTTACGCTTACGACTTCCGATTTAACCATGATCGAATCCGGCACAGCCGATACATTTACCCGCGCATCGGAACCCGGAAAATATTTTGGACAACTATTTGTATTAGAATAAGATATGTTCACCGGAATGGATAAACCCCAAGATTCCGGTAAGAATTTTTGCATTTGTAAGTTGGTATTTATACGAATATTCTGATTGGTCTTATTAGTTCCTAACCGCTGTTGTAATACATGAAAGTCAGCATCCTTACGGCTAAATATAATCGAGGTCTTACCAAAATCAGCCAATTGTAAATTGGACTGAATACGCATTGCCACACCTTTTTCTTTTTTAACACCGCTTAATCGTAACTCATCTATCCAAACTTGACCGGTAATCGGTTCATTTGCTTTATTTCTAACCCCAACAATAAAATGTTGAATTCTAGAAATAGCCGGTTCACCTTTAATTGTAACTTTTTTCCCGGTTAAATTTCCTTGCTCATCAGTAAAAAAGTATTGCTTAACATCTGATGAATCAATGAAAATATCTGTGTCATTAAATTTTTTAATACTTGTAGAATCCTGCAGTTTTAACTTTGTTAACCAATTCAAATCTAAGTTTACAGCATTTCTGTTGAGTTCTTCATCCCAACCGCTGTAAACCGGTTGAGTAATTTCGTAATATTGATCGCCTAAACCAAATTGCAAGAATAATTCTACATCTGTATCTTGTGATCCAATCCACTGACTATCATCACCATAGACATACATTTTTAGTTTATCATAAGTAAGATAACTTTGTGCACGTTCTCCGGTTAATGAAAATAAGGTCTTTTTAGCAGCACCTTTATTATTAACAGGTAAATTCTCAAATTTTAATACCAATGATTGTTCTTTGGAACGTATTTGGTAAATTGGATTATATTCCCCCTTAACTCCCTTCGGTGGAATATATTCAGGATCCTCTTCAGTATTGATAACAGTTATCGCAAATGCGCTATCTGATTTTGTGAAAGTATTGGATTGCGATTCAGCTATGCCTAACTCCTGCCAATCATTTCCAACTAATTCGATTTTTGCAATTCCTAACTCAGCAGTTTCGTTAACTCCCGACCATGCTAATCGAATGTAACGAATTTCACTCCAATCAACATTATTGACTTTCTCAAAATGCGTAAGTGGAATACGATATAACTGCCAACCTGTCGGAGTTCCGTCACTCTCTTCCGTTTCGGTAACAAAATATTTTGATCGGTCTAAAGGAAATGATTTTGTAAAATAATTGTTGGTTTTATCAAGGAACCCGGAGCGATCCAAATCTTCCGTATCGGGATACCTGCCTCCAACAGCATTTCTGTTTCCTTGAGTTCCATTAACTTGTTTATAATTGCTGATATTTTGCTTATCATCGTAAAACCAGTTATCACCGTTTGGATCTCCAATATCTTCTACATCAGGATTAATTAATATAGTTTCACCATTTGCAAGATATTGTTGATAAGTAAAACCTGTTGAATCTAAAGCGCTGCCCCAACCGTCTTCGTATTCATCTCTTGCTCCATCTAAGCCTAAGTCTTCTCCATCATCTAAAATACCATTCCCTTGTACAAATCCTGCTTCAGCTTTGTCTTCCGTGTTAAGAATGCCATCGCCATTCCAATCTTCGCTAATTTTCCCTAGATCTACGGTTAATTTTCCATCATTTCCTTTTAACCAAATTTCAAAGAATTTGCTCTGAGTTTGATCATAACTACCTGAATAAAATGGTGAGATAATACCTGCCCATACAGAATCTTTTTCAACTCCAGTTTGATAGGGTTGAGTTTTATAATTTAATACTAATATTTCAACCGTAGTATTACCTGCACTAGTTGAAGTAGATTGGTTAGGCCAAATACTATTTGTAAGATATTTACCATATGGATTATACCAATACATTTTTGCTCTGTTTTTTTGTCTATAACGCATACCTGTAGTAATATTAATTGGAGCAGAGGATGCTTCCCACCGCTTAAACATTATACTAGGACTATTGCTTCTTTTTGATCCTTCAAAATCATCGATGTATGCCAATCCATCGCCATCGCCGGTGGCGGAATTTGTCACTGAATTTGGATTTGGAAGCACCTGCGCAAATTCTCCTTCAATAGAAAATGATGATAAGGCATCCGTTTTAATAAGCGGTAACCGATCAAGATAGTAAGTGAGCCGATCTAAATCCTTAGAGAAACGCCCGTTAACATCCCAAATAAAATTCCGCATTGGTTCATACCCAACTTCTATTTTCTCATCAATTACCGACTGATTATAATATAAAGCAGTGGCACCAATAAAAGCATTTTTTCCGATATCCATTTGAGCACGGCTACCTACAATCACCTTCTTATCAAAACTAACTAATTCATTTTTCTCATACTTAATATCTATATCAGCATTTGGATCAATATCGGATTTTATTAAATTGATAGTACCGGAAAAATAGTCAACAGTATAATCTTGGTTTTTAACTAACTGTGAACCATTTAATGTGACTTCCTCACTCCCTTCAACTATCATAAATCCTAAATTAATTGTTGAACTAAGGTTTGAGTAATCGGCTTCAATAGTAAACCTGCTATCCCCGGTATAGTCTGTATGCACAGTAGATGTATACATTTTTCCTTCGCCGAGCAAACTTTCCAATATTTCATTTGTGCTTCCACCTTTAATTTTATCTGCAGATACAAAAGGTAATAATGCAGGTAAATGTAATTCTCCAAAGTTCAAAAATACCATATTATCAATATCAACTTTATCATCGGGGATTTTTGCACCGTTCTCATTTTTATTATCTAAACCAAATTTATTAATATAAGTACCAGTTGCATCACGATCACTTTCTACTGTGGCACGATTATTAATTATACGTACGGCGAATCCGGATGAATCAATGTTTGTTGCTCCCAA
>JAUWFQ010000168.1 GCA_030606865.1 bacterium | reverse complement strand
AATTTTTACAAAGCAGTTTTGGGGCAATGAGTAATTTATTGTTGTATTCGGATTAAATGGATTGGGATAATTCTGGTCTAATTTCCATTCTGTTGGAACAGTACTGTTCTCGACAAATGTTTCCGACGACGGATCTTGGGTATAAAATGATACATCATCAATGGCAAAAAAGAGACCGGAGCTACCATTTACTACAAAGCGGAAGCGTATCCATACTTTAGGATAACTATTGTTAATAAAATATGACAAATCCGTGTTATGTTCTATCCAATACCCTTGAATACCGGTTAAAGAATCCAACTTGGTCCAGTTAAGGCTATCACCACTGGCTTCTATGTAACAGTAATCTTTGTTATTATCGGTGTAATATTGCACCCAATAACTGATAGAAGCATAATTTAAACCTTCAAGATTAAAGCCGGGTTTGTAGGTTAATTTTGAACGCGTTCTGGAACTGTACGGATATGCACTTCCCATGCTGAAAACGTAGACTCCGCTATGAGCTTCGATTAAATTGAACATTCTAACCGG
The DNA here is from genome assembly GCA_030606865.1 of bacterium. GTDB lineage: Bacteria > Fidelibacterota > Marinisomatia > Marinisomatales > JAHJCW01 > JAHJCW01. The sequence continues at coordinate 2,735 of JAUWFQ010000168.1, read as the reverse complement.
ACCCACACAAGCCCACAAGTCATTGGCGATTTCAAAATCATCGATAAGATTTGTGATATTAATGGCATTCTGATAATAATTATTAGATTCGTTGGCGTCGCCGGGTAGAGGAGCAGATATAAGAATATCTAAATTGCCGGGTTCCGATGCATATAGCGATTTAAATGCGACGGTTACTGTATTCCCGGCTTCTAAATATTCGATATGACGGGTCTCGGAATATATGATATTTTCACCTTTTGAAATTGTGCAAACGGCATCTATATTGCGTTCGTCATTTAGCCCATAGTTGCTGATTTCTGCTATAATAGGAATAGTGGATTGAATAGGATACCTGTCATTTATTGATGGAGCATCAACATATACATCATGATTAGCGGCTATAATATCTAATTCGCATGGTATAACCGGAGACGATTGTGTTGTATCATTTGTGATAAATATAATATTGGCGTGATAATTTCCGGGTTTCATGTTTTTCGTATTTACTTTTATTAATATATCTGAACTGGAGTTCGGTAAAATAATTCCACCACCGAAAATTATATCAATCCAGCTAGCTGGATAATATCCACTGTAACCGGTCTGCTTCATTGAATTAATATCTTCACCATTATTTTCAAAGATAGTGGTAGCGCCATCTTTAACAGCGATGTTGTCCACTAAAAAACCAATTAAGTTTGGATCATCAGTTGAACATAGTGCCAGATCTGATGCAAAAGCCCAGCGAATTACGACGCTATCGGAAATGTAGGGGGTTAAATTAAAATCAATAGGGATCCATCCGTCACTGCTGCCTCCCCAGCCTGCAATGCCAAGTCCCATATTCCAGCCTTGTTCAGAATCACCGAAACTCCACAAACTTTGACAATTATAAGCGGGGCTGTTTGGAATTGCAACGTCAAAACTCTTTCCTCCGTCAGTTGAAATCCAGACATTGCAGCCGTCCCAGCCATCATAAGGCACTTGTGGGTTGGCAGGGCTTTCTATTGACCAATTTCCCATCCAGGTTAACGATGGTGATGTTGTATTACTTAGATCAATTACCGGAGTCTCTAAATATTGTAACCATCCATTTTCATAACCAGATATCTCTGGTTTGGCGCACCACCAACTCTTTCCCTCATAGGCGTACATAGTATCAGGATGCCAGGCATATTGAACCTGGAAATCAATAGCAGAAAATTCAAGTGTATTTGAACTTAAATTGTTTAGCGTTATAGTTGCTTGCGAAGAGTCACCGGATGGCAGAGAAAATTCAAGGTGGTCAGGTGAAGCGGTTATGGCTGATTCCCCGATCATTTCGCTATAAATAAACGGCATATAATTTCCCATTTCACAATTGTGCCATTTTATGCGGAAATAACCGTTTTCACCCCAATTAGCCCCCCAGCTATTTTTACAAATCCAATATTCCTGATCGTTATCCCAGCCGACAATTAAAATTGCATGTCCGCCACTTTCTTCTCCGGCAACTTCTTTATGTTCATATATGCCGCTACTATAATAGTAAAAGTCGTTATAGACTAGATAAGATGCCGAGACCGGATGTCTGTAAACTGCCGCTTTGATGTTGTCGAGAATATCCTCATCCAAGGTGATAAAACCCCAGCCGGGAATAGTGATTGCTTCATCAAGCCAGTTTGAACAAGCGTTTGAACAGGGAATATCGCTACTTGCGAAATATTCTAAACATGATTCGGTAGGTACACCATTGTCCCGATAAAATTCTAAAGCCTCGTATGTGGAACCACCATCGCAATCACCAGCATCGCTACAAGAGATAAGAAATTGTTCTGATAAATCGATGTCATTTGCAAGACTATCATTGCTAATTTTCCACCATGTTTCAACTTGTGCATTTGCGGAAAATGCCCAGCAGCTACCGCATTGTCCCTGGTTTTTTACAGAAGTAACCCAGTTGCCGTCATTATCAGTCCAATCAAAATGTGTTGGTAATGAGTCAGGAATTTCTAATATTATTAATTTAGCAGTTGCTGAATCGGGTGGTATCATAAATTCTCCACAAAGCTTAACTCTATCTTCGGGAGGCAGCTTAGTTATCCAGTTTTCGCTGGCTTTCCAGTTTTGTCCATTATTTTTTATGGTTTCATTAAGTTGACTGATCCAATCCGAACCGAAAATGAGACTTTGATTAACAATTAAAAGTAATAAAATTAAAAACTGATGTGTGGTAGAATACTTTTTCATGATAGCTTCTCTCTAATTGTTTTTTTCAAATTGAATAATTCAGTGTTTTTGTTAATAATAAACTTTCGGTATATTTTTATAATTTAGCTTTTAGGTGCAATTAAAAAGTTTCGATGGAATTTTAACCATCTCACGGTAAATTTAGCTAATCTAATTTATTTAATCAATTATTTCTTTCTTTACACTTTTCTATCTCTATTTTATTAATGTGTTCCGGAGAGATGTATTTTCTAAAGTTAACAATATGATGTATATTATAAACAAATAATTATTTGCGACTTATCTTGTTGGCGGTTAATTTTACCCGGAGATTTTAGATGCAGAAAAATAAAATACTTATTTTAATTGACGTTGACGGAACGCTCATTTCTCCGGGTATGGCGCCGAGGCAATCGCTTTCACAGGCAATTCAAGAAGATAGCGGTGAAATTTTAGATTTTGAAGTTGAGCATTTTGCAGGTTTAACTGATCCGGTCATTGTTGAAAATGCGTTAACCCGTCTTGCTTACGATCCCAATCGTATA
>JAUWFQ010000080.1 GCA_030606865.1 bacterium | reverse complement strand
AATTTTTCTTGATCAAATGAGAATCCATGAAATTCAAAGTCTTCTAAACCTTCAGGATGCATCTTTAATAACATTTTATGCTTATCTCCGGGATAGTTAAATTTTTCTAAGTTTCCGAATTTATAGAAAAAATCCTGTTCCGCTTCACCAAGGGTGGCTTTGAGTTTCTTTTTCTTACCATCCCTGATAACTGAAATTGACACTTTAGTTTCCGGTTTATAACCGCGGATGGTCGTTGTTAAATTGCCTGCATTTTCGATATCTTCATCATCGACTTTAATGATAATATCACCGGCTTTAAGTCCGGCTTTTTCGGCTGGACTGTCTTTCACAACTTCAGATACAAGCACACCAGTGCCATCTTTTACTTTAAAATAATAACTTAATTGTTCTGACAACTCTTGAATTTGAACGCCAAGGAATCCAGCTTTTTCATCACTTAAAAATGGTTCATCCATCATTTTATGTCTTTTGATGACCTTTATTTTTTTATCGCAGCCTTCATCTTTTATGTGCCAAACCATTGCATCGTGGTCACATTTTTTCTTTGACAATACAAGGGTTTCACAATCATGCTCAGCTAATTTTTCATGAATTTTTGCCATGGCATCTTCATCGTTTAGGTCGGCTTCGTACTCTTCGGTTTTGCCGTCTTCAGTGATCGTATAAAGGACTTTATTGTCTAAGACTTTGACTTTCACTTCGATCTTCTTTTCGCCATCAACTTGTTTTTTAATGACTGTGGTTTTTTGCGCAAAAGCAAAACTGAAGATCAATAAAATGAATAATAAGTAACGCATAATAAGTTCTCCTAAATTATATTTACTTTTTAAATACGAAGAGGAAAGGTGGTTTGTTCCAACGAATGAAATATGTATTTATTGATATTTAGACCATTTAATCGTATAATATTTTACTAATATCTACGAATTATAGTGTTTTTACGAAATATTGAGATTCAGTAAACAGTAAATCTATAATTAAAAATACACAGAGAGGTGTGCTATGGGAGTTACAAGTCATATCGGGGGTATTCCTCTAAATAAAATTCCTGTGCAATCTTTGCAACAAACCTCTATTCAAAATTTTATTAACCAAAAGGAGATAAAATGAAAATAATAAAATTTTCTCTGTTATCAATTCTCTTTTTAGGTTGTGTTCAACATGTGAGTTTATATACCGAAGGAGTTACAAAAGAACTTATTACTATTAGCGTGCCTGATACTCATGCACCCTTGGAAATAACTAATAATCCACAAGGGTCTGAAATAATTTTGGGAATTAAATTAAATCGCTCATTGGATAAATTTGAAAAAAGCTTAGATTCAATAAAAAAAGTAAGGTACGCTTTACATGTTATAAAATTAATCGATGGCATCCATTATTATGATATTCCGAGAAGTTGTTTTACTCTTTCAGACTCAGTAGATGCTACTGTTTTGTACATAAAGCATCCGTTTATTATATCTACTAAACCAAGTCACTTTTGGAAAACAACGTCTTTTCGAAGGGGATCAATAACATTTTATTATCAATGTACATATATTGATGAAAATTATAAAATATATGAAGGACTTGTCTCAAATAAACTGGTAGTCCCAGCAGTATTTTATTCAAATTGAACAAAGATGTGCTTTGGGAGATATGATATATTCAACGGAACCCACGTCATTCAAATTCCTGCATCTTCTTTGAAAAAAATTCTAATTCAATATTTCATAAACAAGAGGAGAAAGTTATGAAAATAAAAACCCTGATGGTTATCAGTGCAGTTATATTAGTTGTGTTTGGTCTTGCATTCGTTATTATTCCAGAACGATTACTTTTACTATATGGTAATCCTGTAGATGCTCCAATGAAATACCTCGGACAACTCTTTGGAGCTGCTCTTATTGGGTTTGCAGTTTTGACGTGGTCAGCCCGAAACTCATCTGATAGTAGTGCGCGGAAGGCAATTATCCTTTCACTTTTCATAGGTCATGGTATTGGTTTCATTGTTGCACTTATTGGACAATTTAATAATGTTGTAAATACATTAGGATGGTCAACGGTTGCAATCTATTTCTTAATCTCGTTGGGATTCGGATATTTTCGTTTTAAGAAATAAGCTTAATAAAGTTATAAATACGAATTAATAAAATGTTACTTTGGCTGAGTTGTTATTCGGCCAAAGTAACATAAAAATTGCACTTGTCGATCTAATAAATAGGAGATACTTCATGAGAGATAGACCTAACGGACTAATTCATTTTATTTTCGTATTAGTAATCATATCAATTGTATCATCGCTGATGGCGCAAGAACTGCTGGTTAAAGACCGATCGGAAATCTCCCGCGATAGTTTATTAATAGTAGCCCACTCGATTATTGATTCTGCACGATCCCGTACCTTTATTACAGTCGATATAAATGGGAAACCTCAGGCTAGAACAATGTATGTGTTTCCCCCGGAAGAAAATATGGTTATTTGGCTTGGAACAAGCACTAGGAGTCGAAAAGTAAAACAGATTAAAAATAATCCAAATGTGATGGTATTTTATTTTGATACAAAAGGGCGTAGTTATGTGTCTGTTGCGGGAAAAGCTCGCGTTGTTAATGATCCTGAAAAGAAAGCTCACTATTGGAAAAAAAGTTGGACACGATATTATCCCGATCCTGAAAAGGATTATATCCTAATTGAAGTAACGCCCGAGAGAATGGAGATTTGCAGTTATAAATATAAATTATTTTGGGATTCAGAAGGACAACCTGCCTTCATTGAATTTTGATTATGTTATGTGTTAATAGTAAAAGGAGAAGTTCATGTATAAAAAATTTCTTTCCTTAATTATTGTTTTTTTCTTATCAAACCAACTTTTCTCTCAGGAAAAAATAGATTTAACAATTCGATTAGGTCAGGGAGGATTTACGGATGATAGGTCTCCGATTGGAAAATTAGGAGGAGGACAACTTGCACTGGATATTAAACCAAGGAATATTCCAATCGCTATTTCAGTTTCAAATGAATATTATACAAACAGTGCCGATCCAACCCATTCTTATGAAATAGCTACGTTGACTGCTGTTAATATTCTTTATATGAAAAAAGTATCAAAAACCGAAAGGGTAAAACTTTTTGTGGGAGGAGGTATAGGTTGGTTAGATGTTCCAAAAGACACAGATGAGTCAGATGCAATGAATAGAGGAATTGTGTATAATATCGAAGGTGGAATCAATATTAGAGCATTCTGGAAAATAGGATTTTACGGAATATATAAATATTTATATGCTCAGAAAGAAGTAAATAATGTGAAAGTAATAGATTTCAGCGAACACATTGTCTTATTGGGTCTTACGTTTAACTTTAGTTTTTAGACGTCTTAAAGATTGGGATAAATCATTCAACAAAATTAAGTAAGGAGGGAAAAATGAAAAAAAAGAACCGGAGTCTTTTAATCATTCGTTGGACTGCAAGAATTATTACACTCTTTTTTATTTTGACAATGTTACTAATATTCTTTGGACAAATTTTTGTGGGAGGAGGTCCACCAGTAGCTGCATGGATTGGAATACTATTTATGCCAATAGGTGTTTTAGTAGGGTTAATACTTGCCTGGAAGTGGGATGGCATGGGAGGCATTATTGCATTAGTAAGCTTGATAGGTTTTCATTTGTTTTTAGTTATTCGAGATGGAGCATTTAGTTTTGTTCCATTTGCTGATTTAACAATCGTTCCGGCAATTTTATTCTTAGTATATTGGTATTTGATAAGATCAACGAAGGATGCCTAATAATATATAAGACATGAAATATCTCTTAACATTTATTATACTCCTTATTCAAATCGGCTTTTCTCAAGAGCTAATTAAACCTCGTATTTGCGGTATTATTATTGATGCTGAGACAAGAGAACCAATCGCCTATGCAAATATATTCATCTCTCAATCCAGTATTGGTTGTGCATCGGATAAAAATGGATATTTTGAACTGCGAAATCTTCCTTATGGCAGGTACGAGATTATTGCTTCTGTTATAGGCTACGAAGTGCTAAATGCTAAAATTGGAATTTATAATAACAGCAGAAGGAACCTCCGATTTGAAATGTACAAACAGCCCATTCAGTTCCCGGAAGTCATCGTTTCAGCGAAAGAATCATGGAAAAGAAGTAGCCAATTGAAGCAATTTAGAAAGAATCTATTAGGAACTAGCCAAAACGGTAAAAAATCCTACATTAAAAATGAGGATGTAATACGTTTTAATGACGATAAATATGGCATGCTCATCGCATATGCGGATGAACCGCTTGAAATTATAAACAACTCTTTAGGATATCGCATTCACTATGTATTAGAAGATTTTGAATTAACAAAAGATTATGTTAAATATACCGGCTATCCGCACTTTATTGAACAAACCGCAATTACTTATCATGACTCTGTTGATTGGCCGGAAAACCGAGAAAATACTTACACTGGTTCCTTAAGACACTTTTTAACTACCATTTGTGAGAACTATGAAATAACTCAGGGAGATACAGCAAAAAGAAAATATAGATTTAATTTGGCAGATGTAATAGAACACAAAGTTAAAGTTACTTATGGAGATATAACTCATATCGAAGATCAAGGATTCTATGTACTTCAAACAGTTGGACGATCAGGTCGGAAGCTTGTTAATACAAATAGGTTTCTTTCCGAAACCGATAATCCAAATGAAATGTACCTGCAATTTGATGGTTCTTTGAGAGTTCACTATGATAATGAATTATTTCCATTTGAAAAGAGATTTGGTTCGAAAGAGAAGACATCATGGATAAATATTACCTGCGATTCAACTGTATTAGATAAGCAAGGCCGTTATTTTGACATATATGCAATAAATACTTCCGGGCTTTGGTCTAAAGAAAGAGTAGCAGATATGCTGCCGTTTGATTACATAATTGGAGAAGAATAAAAATGAAAATGAAACACATTTTAACAGCAGTTATTTTTATCCTAGTGTATAATTGTTCTACACCGTATCAACCTAAAGGAGCACTTGGAGGCTATAGTTCTAATCAACTGAAAGAGAACAATTTCAAAGTATCATTTAAGGGCAATCAACATACAACAGCACAAACTGTTTTTGATTACCTACTACGTAGATGTGCTGAGATCACAATTGAAGAAGGATATAAATATTTCATTATTTATGAAGATAGTAGCTATGTTGATAGAACCGTTTTTACTGACGAACCTGAGCTTGATGATAAAATTGTGGCTTCTCGAAGAGATAATTATTTACTTGACAGACAACCTGAAATAGACACTAATCCGCGACAAACATTAAACGACCAAAAAACCAAAATTGTTAGAACTTATAAATATTCATTTATAGATAATGAAACCACAGATGTAGTAGGTGTTTTTAAAATTCAAATATTTGATGAACAAATAGAAGGTTATGAAGACTACTTTTTCTCAGCATTGGAGATATTGAAAAAATATGATGTAGAGTAATTAATTTGGCAATAAAGTTGAAGAACAGGAGACAAAAAGTGACTAGAAATATATTAAAATATTCAATCCTAGTATTTTTAATTCTATTACTATTTTATAATTGTAAAAATAACTCACATGATAATGAAGATACTCAAAATATAATCATCCTATATACGAATGATGAACACGGTTGGATAGAAAAATCAGATTATACAAATGGTGCTGCAAATATGATGGGATTATGGAATGAGGGCGAGGGCTATGATGGTGATGATATATATTTAATTTTAAGTGGTGGTGACAATTGGACTGGCCCCGCCATTTCCACGTGGTTTGAAGGAGAATCCACTGTTGATGTAATGAATGCTATGGAATATGATGCATCCGCCATCGGGAATCATGAATTTGACTTTAAAGTTGAAGGATTATATGACCGGATTGAGCAGGCAGATTTTCCTTATCTATCAGCAAATATTCGTGAAAAAGCTAGCGGTGAAATTCCCGATTTTGCAACTCCCTATATAATAAAAGATATTGATGGAGTGATGGTCGGTATTCTTGGATTGACAACAATAACTACGCCATGGACTACATTCCCTGACCATGTAGCTGACTATGATTTTATTGATTATGCAACAGCATTAGAGGAAGTTGTTCCTAAAGTTAAAGCAGATGGCGCTGAATTGTTAATCGTAACAGGTCATATTTGCTACCCGGAGATTGTCGCATTAGCGCCTACTTTGGTTGAATTGGGAATTTCTGTTATTGGCAGCGGACATTGCCACAATGATTTAGTAGGTGAAATTGTGAATGGCGTTGCCGTTATAAAAAGTACCGCCTATATGCAGAGCTATGCAAAGGTTGAAATAACTTATGATAAGATTGAAAAAGAAATTATCAATATGGAACCGAGTGTTCATCTAAATGAGGGCGGGAACCCCGATCAAACGGTTTCCGATGTGGTTTCGTATTGGAGAACGCAGACCGATGCTGAACTGTCCGAAGTCATCGGTTATACCGATAGTGAAATAGTCAGAGAATCTAGTACGATGCATAATATGGTAGTTGATTCATGGTTGCATCAATATCCGACCGCTGATATTGCGATGACAAATGCCGGCGGAATCAGGCAGTCAATTCCTGCCGGTGATATCACAAAAGAAGTTATTATTGGAGTATTGCCGTTCCAAAATTTTATAATTGAGCTACAATTGACTGGTGCAGAAGTGATTAATTGTACCGGATATGCCGATATGATATATGGCGGAATGACTACGGTTAGCAGCTATTTCCTATTAGATGGCACTGAAATAGATAATGGAACTACCTATAGTGTGTTAACGACGGATTATTTGTATGCGAGAAATGATTATAGATTCCCGTTTAGTCAATATGACTCAAACCCATATTACACTTCAATGAATTATCATCAACCAACCATTGATTGGATTACTTCACTAAATACATCATCCGGTAATCCATTGGACAATTATTTAGATACTACGGCAAGGAGATGATAACTAAATATTTCATTAACAAAAAGGAGAAAAAGATGAAAACAATACTACGTATTAGTTTTGTGATTGTATTGCTATGCTTATTTGTGTTGCCGGTACAAGCACAATCAGACCGCGTTTATGAACGAGGTTCAGTATGGGGCATTACCTATGTAGAAACAAAACCGGGTCATTTTGACGATTATCTAACAGATCTTTCAAAAGTTTGGAAGAAATTTCTTGATGCACAAATAAAGGATGGGCTAATTCTATCATATAAAATGCTCAACATCGCATCTGTGCGTGATAATGAGCCAAATCTAATATTGATGGTTGAATTTAAAAATTGGGCTACCTTTGATACTCCAGATGAATATTACGATAAATTGACTGAAAAAATAATGGGATCATTAGAAAAGGCTGACCAATCAAATATCGATCGTGGGGAATTACGTACACTCCGAGGCGATGTTACAGCTACAGAACTTTTATTCAAGAAATAATAGAAGTAAGTATTTCATTAACAAAAAGGAGGACAATATGGCTAGACCACCTATCATAATATCAAATGGTGGTATTGCTGGAGAACTTGCAAGGGGTTTCAAAGACGAAGAACTCGCCGAAGAGATAATTATGGACAATATAAAACGACTAAACAAATTAGATGAAAAAAATGAATATAATCCCTATACCGTTGCAAGTTGGATAAATGATAGCAATACCAACTCAAAAGCACCAAGGATCTTATGGCACCTTAACACTGAAAATGATGAAATCGTTAATCCTAAATTAAAACAGCATTATGGTTCAACCGCTAAACTTGGTAAAGAAGCAAAAAAACAGTAGTTGATAATCAATAGATTAATAATTGAATAATCAAGGTAATTGGTTACCTAGCTTTACAACTTAAGTATAAGTTAAGTAAAAAACTATAAGGAGATTATTTATGAAAAAGATAAGTTTACAGAAACTCGAGTCGATAATCAATGAATCTAAGGACTTGTCTGAACCAACAAAGAAAAAACTGGTTAAACAGGCGGATGAGGAGTCAAAAGAACATCCGCTGAAAACAGATAAGAGTTTGTATAGAATTGTTGTTACGGGTTTGGTTCTAATAATTCTTACATGTTTAACGTTTACATTCTGTCTTACCTTAAAAGGTGGAGTTAATAAAATGCCAGAAATATTTATGGCATTAGGTTCAGCGGCGGTTGGTGCAATAGCAGGTTTGCTTGCCCCAAGACCCAGCCAAGTTGACGACGAATAACTTAAGCAGTAAAAAAACCGCCCCATTTTGGGGCGGTTTTTCCATTCAATATTTAGTAAAGATTATTTCTTAAACATTCTGTATAGCATTAATACTAACAGGACAATAAACGATATGTAGAAGTACCACATATATTTTAGTACAAATTCAGAATAGTACGCACCAAAAATCATTCCACCCACAACAACAAGCAATTTTAGTATTCCAATATCCCAAACAGTAGTTGCTTTAACTTTGGAATCTATATATTTAAATAAACTCCTTTTAAACCTCCCTATTGTTAATATAAACTAACTATAACTGCTTTGCTAAAACAACTGTTTTAACTTTTTCCCATACTTTACCGCTTGCAGGATCTTTAGCAATGAATTTTATAATATAAATACCGATACGCGCATTGCTGCCGTCACTGCGTTTGCCGTCCCATTTTAATAATCCTTCCTGTGGGAAATGTACATTCCAATAAGGTGTAGCAATGTTCCGTCCGGTCATATCAAATATTTGCAATTTGATTATACCTTGCTCATAAGGCAGTTTATATTTTATCAGTAATTCAT
>JAUWFQ010000075.1 GCA_030606865.1 bacterium | reverse complement strand
TCCGGCAAAATCTGCAAAAAATTCAATCGGCATCTTTGTAAAATACTGCGTCAAGTTAAAACCCCAACTTGTTTCATTCGAGTAAATAACTCGATTGCCATTTGTCACTAAACCACGTAACCCAGGTCCATCTTGAATATATTGAGATTTATAAATTGCCGGATAAGTATTATCTTCAAGTTTCATACGGTTGAATACAAATGTTGAATTGAAATTCGGATCAACTCCACCGCTTAAATAGGTACGAAATTGTCGAGGGATATACCTATCATTCAAGAATGAACCAATCCAACCTCTTATATTTGTTATACTTCTCTTAGAATTTCTCCACCGGATTTTACCAGTCAGATTAATTTTTGAGAATTCATTTTTACAGAAAGATGACATAAAATTAGCTTTAACAGAATATCTCAAAAGAGGTGTAGGTCTGTGACTATAATTTAATCCAATATCGCCAATTAAATATTTACCGGAGGAGTAATATTCTGATGTTACTGCATCTCTGTCAATGTCATGGGTGTACACGGCAGCTTTTAATCGTGTAGCCGGTGTTGAAACTATCGGTTTCCGCATTAATCCGTTAAAAGCAAATTTGCCACCTTTCCTGCCTTGATAATCGCTATAACCTGCTGATAAAGAAAATGACCTGAATCCTAACAATTGATAAAATGTTTTTTTAACTTGAGCACTTCCTACCAATTTATTATTCGTAAAATCCCACATCGGTTTAACCGATATCCCATAATTGAAAGTTGGCGCATACCCGCTATACACAAACGCACCGGGACTCCATCCATTGTATTCATTTACGCTGAATAACCAAGGTAACCAATAGATATTGCGTTTGTTATAATCCGGTTCATCAAATACAAAATCAAGTCCAACGGAATGTTTGGTAGTGTTATTACTTTTATTCAAATCAGGTAATAAGTTACTTGGATCAGCAATTGCTTTTACCGCTCCTTCCGGCGCTTTAAAAGTTTTTGATCCGGTGAAACCATCAACCCATTCAGAGGATACCTCATCACCTTTAGTATTATAATAGGCAATTTCAATGGGAGCAGTTAATTCACCTTTATTTGCAACAACAAAAGAATCTCCTTTCTTTTTGATACAGTAATCAACAGTTTTTGTATCGTTGAGGATTCCATCAAAATACCAAGATAAATCAGCATCAGTATTGTTTTCAAATACTTTTCTGATATCTTCAGGCTGCGGATGTTTGAACTTCCACTTATCAAAAAATTCCTGCATAATTTTATTCATTAATTCTTCACCAAGATAATGCTGTAAATAATATGTATATACCGCAACTTTTCCGTAAATCAATGAACCGTAATTCCCCGGGTCTATTTCTGCCGATGTAATATCAATCGGTTGTTCATCGCCGGTAACGGCGCGTATATTATACATGAAATATCCCATAAGCCAACCCATTGTTACTTTGTTTGCAATTTTTAATTTATTCTGGATAAAATCAGAGAAAATAATAGTTTCCCCCCTGTCTCCATATTTCTTTTCCCAATAACGTATATTGGAATAAGTATTTAATCCTTCATCTTGCCAAGCGTGATCACGTTCATCAAAACCGGCAATACCATACAGCCAATTATGTCCTACTTCATGCATAATTACATATTCTAACATATCTTTTGAACCACCACTTGATATAACGGTAATATTTGGATATTCCATTCCGCCGCCGGCAGACATATCACCATCCACTGCAGTTACGTGATTATAAGGATACTCTAAGTAAAATTTGCTGTACCAATAAGTTGCATCGTTTATATATTCTATTGAATTTTCCCATAATTCCGCATTCTTTGGAAGATACATACTCCATAAAGTTACTGCTCTACCAGATTCCTCAAACTTTAACTCACCTTTGCGTACTATCCAATTGGGATCTGCGAACCATGCAAAATCATGCACATCTTCTTGATAAAAATGAAGTGTTTTGTATTCAACTGCCGTCGTATCATCTTTTGTTTTACCTTTCATCATTGCTTTTATTTCTTTTTTAAATGCTTTTTTATCCAGAGCGTGGAGCGAATCTCCGACAGCAGCAAGAGAATCAAGCCAAGCGTATTCTTCTTCTCCGTCAACCAAATCACCTGTTGCCATTATCCTGTAATCTTTCGGAAGAGTAATTTTAACATCAAATGTTCCAAATTCGCTGTAGAATTCTCCCATATTTAAATATGGCATGGGATGCCAACCGTCATTATCATAGACTGCCGGTTTTGGATACCATTGAGTAATTTCATAGTGTTTTTCACTATGGCCTAATCTTGAGAATACCTTCGGTATCTTGACAAAAAATGGTGTCTCAATTAATACGCTTTCACCGGGTTTAAGTGGGTTGGGTAGATGTACCTTCGCAACATCAATCCACTCTGTGTGATATTCCAAATCGACGCTTTCCCCATTTACCTTGAAATCGAGACTATCTATAAATCCCCGATCATCTTCATCGCTAAAGTAAAATCTAGTTGAACCTAAATCAAATGCCTGTTTGCCGTAAGCAGTCTCATTATTTTTGTAAGCATTGGGCCATAAGTGAAACCAAATGAAATCAAGTTCATCCGGTGAATTATTTGTATAAGTTAGTTTTTCATAAGCTGATAATATATGCAACGAATCGTCTAATGTTACATCAATATCATAAGCAACATGTTGCTGAAAATATGGTTTTTGTGCAAAAATAAATGAGATAAAAATTAATAGAATTACTAATCTTTTCATGATTAAATCCTGTTGTTTAGGTTAATATAATAAAATCTTAGACAATGGAATTTAGAAATAGTTGTCAAAGACTTATAGAATAAAATAAAAAGAACTCACTAATGTGAGTCCTTTTTTCTCTACAATAACGGTTATCTATTAATCTAACTTTTTTAATGCTTTTTTAGCTTGCTTATTGCTTGGATCTAATTTTAATGCGATATTATATTCGTTTTTAGCACCCACCTTATTATTCAGTTTTTCATAAATCTCACCAATTCTCCAATGTGTAAATGCAAGGTTTTTGTTATTTTCTTCCCGTTCTAAATATTTTTTAAAGTATGTTATCCCTTCACTTAAATTTTCACCAGAAAGGAGCACTATCCTTCCTAATTGATAATAAGCTCCAAATTCCTCAGGTTTAACCCTTAACATTTCTAACAATATTTCTTTCGATTTTGTATAATTCTCCTGCTTTTGATGTAAATAGCTTAAATGATAATAACTGTCGGTTTCACTCGGATCAATTTCAATAGCTTTTTGATACTCTTTCTCCGCCTCATCATATTTTTTTTGACTAATAAAGATTTGACCAAATACTAAATATCCCTGCAAAACATCAAGTTTATTTATTTCATTAGCCAAATCCATCGCAATGCCTTTATCTCCTCCTACTATGCTTGGAGCTTGGAGATGATAAGATATTAACATTTTTCTTGCTTCGATATGTTTTTTGTTAAGATGAATAGCTTTTTCCCATTCTCGTTTACATTTTTTTGCATAGAAAAATTTTTTATAGATAGGGGCTTCCTGTGCCATTAAACCATAGGCCTGCCCAAGCCAATAATGCGCATCAGCATTAATAATTTCTAACTCAACTGCCTTTTCGCCAAATTTTACTGCTTCTAAAGGATTATTACTACCCAAATTAGTTTTACATAGTTTGATGTAGTCTTCAGGAGTATTGAGAGAACTATTGCTTTGGCATAACGCAAATTGTACAAACAGAAATAAAATTATAATAGAAAGATTGCGAATTACCATTGGTTTAATCATTATATTTTCCTACTAAATAGATTTTTTATTTTTTTGTTAAAATTAATAATATACAAATTAGACTATATTGAAATAGATTTTGTTCCAACCATTTAAAATGTAATCAATCAATTATATTAAAAAGCCCCGCACAACACGGGGCTTTTCATATAAATCAGAATAGAATTAGTAATTCTTTTCCATAATTTCAAAATATGATTGCGGATGTAAACAAGCAGGGCACATTTTTGGAGCGCCTTTTCCCTCATGTAAATATCCACAATTCCGGCATTTCCATATAATTTTCCCATCTCTTTTAAATACTCTGCCATCTTCAAGATTATTGTACAGCGTGCGGTATCTTTCTTCGTGAGCTTTTTCAACTTTGGCAATTTGTCTAAATGTATTCGCTACGTCTTTGAATCCTTCTTCTTCAGCAATATCAGCGAATGTTGGATACAGTTCAGTCCACTCTTCATTTTCACCATCGGCTGAGTCTTTTAAATTTTCTAAAGTTGTTCCGATTTTACCGGCCGGATATGTTGCTGTAATCTCAACCATTCTACCTTCTAAAAACTTGAAAAATCGTTTAGCGTGTTCTTTTTCGTTAAGAGCTGTTTCGGTAAAAATCGCCGATATTTGTTCGAGTCCTTCCTTTTTTGCCTGTTTGGCAAAATAATCATAACGCATTCGTGCTTGTGATTCACCGGCAAATGCTTTTAGTAAATTTTGTTCTGTTCTTGTTCCTTGTAAAAAAGCCATATTGTTCTCCTATTTAATAGATTATACTATTCAATTATCCTTTATAAATCAAATAAAGAAGTTCACAATTTTGTGAACTTTTTTAATCTCCCCTAAACTAGCCGAGATTTCCTTCTACAAAATCCCAATTAACTAAATTCCAGAATGCAGCAACGTACTGAGGTCGCGCATTGCGATAATCTACATAGTAGGCATGCTCCCAAACATCACAAGTTAACAATACTGTTTTTCCGCTTGTTAAGGCTGTCCCAGCGTTGCTTGTATTGATAATTTCTAATCCGTTTTTACCGTTGACTAACCACGTCCAACCCGAGCCAAAATTGGTGACAGCTGATTTTGTGAACTTTTCTTTGAATTCATTGAACGAACCAAATGCATTATTGATGGCTTCTAAAAGTTTACCGCTTGGTTCCCCTCCACCGTTAGGACTTAAACAATTCCAGTAAAAAGAGTGATTCCATACTTGGGCTGCATTATTGAAAATACCTCCGGCGGGTGCCTTCTTGATGATATTTTCTAAAGAAAGATCTTCAAATTCTGTTCCGGGAATCAAATTATTTATATTTGTTACATACGCATTATGATGCTTTCCATAATGATATTCTAAGGTTTCTTTAGAGATATGCGGTTGTAAAGCATCCATAGCATATAGTAATTCCGGTAATTTATGTGTCATAAAAACTCCTTTAAATTATAAATTGGCAGGAGCAGAAATTACTCTGCTCCTGCTTTAATACGAGGGTTATAACTTGCTCGCGTGCTTGTCTAAATAATCTGCTACACCGACAGTATCTGCTTTCATTCCAGTATCACCATCTTTCCACCCAGCAGGACATACTTCACCATGCTTTTGGTTAAATGCTAATGCATCAATCATGCGCAACATTTCATCAATATTGCGTCCTAATGGCAGATCGTTGATAACTGCATGACGAACAATACCTTCTTCATCAATCAAAAATGAACCGCGCAATGCGACATCACCGCCTATGGTAGTTTCTTCTTCGCCTTCTTCTGTTTCTACATAAGCCGGTGTTGCACCAATCAATACATCGTATTTACGAGAAATTGATTTATCTTTATCGGCAATTAGTGGATATTTGACATTTCCAATTCCACCATTATTGACATTGGTATTCTTCCACGCCAAATGACTAAACTCTGAATCAATTGAGCAGCCAAGTACTTGTACACCGCGTTTTTCAAATTCCGCTAAGCGATGGTCGAATGCGATGATCTCAGTTGGACAAACAAAAGTAAAGTCCAAAGGATAAAAGAAAAGTACAACTTTTTTCCCTTTATAATCCGATAAGCTTACATCTTTAAAACTATTATCCGCCATTACGGCAGTTGCTTTAAAATCCGGTGCTGATTTTGTTACTAACATTATTTATTCCTTATTTTAATTAATTATTTTGACAGTCTTTACAGATTCCAACTAAATGTATTTGGCATCCATCTATTTTATGATTTGTTTTTGATTCAATTTGTGAAACAAAATCTTTTATACTTATATCAATATCATAAATATTATTACAAGTTTTACATTGAAAATGTTGATGGTCGTCTAAAAAGGCATCATAGTGAATTGTCCCATCAATGTTTATCGCTAAAAGCGATTTATTATCCACCAATTGTCCAAGATTTCGATATACAGTTCCTAAACTCACATTAGGAAACTCTTTACGTACTTCTCCATATACCCAATCTGCTGTAGGATGAGAACGAGTACCTTGAACTATATTCAAAATCAAATCCCTTTGTTTACTGAATCGCATTATTATTCCAATATTTCTTGGAATAATATTACATATAATTAAAACATTAGTCAATAATAATAATGATTACTATTATTAATACTGTTCGTCATTCTGAACAGAGTGAAGAATCTATTTTTTTAGTATTATTGATTCCCGACTAAATCGAGGATGACAATGTGGATTAGACGCAGCATGCTGCGTCTCTACACAGAAACCACCCCTCCATCTTGCAGAGAACTCTCCTTGGTGGGAGACAAAGTGTGGTTAACTACCCTATTTAAATATTATAAAGTAGTCTTATAAAATTCTAATACGTTATCCCAAAACTCGGGATGATGGTTGCAATCAGAATGACCTTTACCTTCCACTTTCCATAATTTTACTTTATCGGGATTACCGGCTTGGTATAATTCATCAGCTTGTTTAATTGGTACAGTAGCGTCGTCAATTCCATGAATAAGAAATATGCTCGCATCAATTTTTGCGATATTCTTCGATGGTGCAATATCATTAAATTTTGCTCCAATGCGGAACTCCATATATTTGAACACTAACCAAATAAATGGAAAATATGGAATTTTCTTTTTTTTAAATTCGTCTCCCATTACTTTTTTGGGATGAGAGAACGCACCGAGTGTAACTACAGATTTAATTCTGTTATCTAAAGATGCGGCATATAGCGAAGCAGCGCCTCCAATAGATAATCCTAAAACACCAATTCTGCTTGTATCAACATTAGGAAGTTTTTCAGAGTAATCGATAGCTGCACGAATATCTTCCATGAATTTTACCATGGATGAAAATTTGTCATCATCACTGCGACCATGGCAACGCGAATCAAACACCAATAGATTGTATCCTGCGGGATGCAGTTTTTTTATATAAGACATCGTCCTGTCCACATTCCGTGACCAACCATGTACAAGAATTATTGTCGGTTTATTTTTATTATTCGGATTTTCCGTCGGAACCCACCAACCATACAAAATTTTATTATTTTTAGTTGGTATTTTGATTTCTTGAAAATCAAATCCATACTTGGCGGGTGTATATTTATTTAGCTCTTTTTTGAATTTATAGGAATGCGAGGCAAGAAATAAGGAAAAACCAATAACAATAATAAGAAACGTAATTATCAATAATATCATATATTTTAGTAAAGTAAATAATCGGTTAATGTAACTTTTCCAGGACTCCAGTGATAATGATATTCAGTTATACCTTTACCCTTTTCAAAAGTTAGCCAAAGATCAGGAAAATCACGCCAAGTATAATTTGGCATATATCCGAATGTTATTGAATTTTGCTTTTTAGATATAATGATTACTCTGAAATCATCAATATCTAAATTATACGTATCACCTTTATTTAATGAAAAATTAGCTAAAAGATGCTCTTTGCCTTCCCATTCACTATAAAATGGATAAGTAGAATATAATTTTTTACCTATGAAATAGAAAAAACCTTTAGCTACAATATTTCCATCCAAATTGCTATTAACCATTTGGTACTTCTCTATTCCTGCATCTATCATTGTATCAACAATTTCCCATTTTTCATAAGATGCTATATTTTCATAATCTGAATAAATCCATGTATTTCCAATTTCTAAAGGAAAAAATTCTTCTGAAAACTGAAATTCACAATAATCATCACAGCTGTTAAACAGAAACATGGCTAGAATTGGTAAGATTAGTAATTTATTTATTTTCAACATGTCGTATGTATTAATGCTCCCACTTTTTCAGTTTTTAATAATTCATTGTATAATTTTACTGCTTCTTTTGTCTTTAGAACATGAACAGTAAAACCGTTTGATTCTAATTTTTCAACAACTTCCTTTTGTACTTTTAATCGCCCCAAAACGCCTCTTGATAAGATTACAGTTTCAGCACTGTTATCTAATAATTCTTGAACATCGGAATATTGAATTCCGGGAGAATGCTCAGTACCTGTTTCCTGCCAGTTCCATTCACGGCATCCACCTGGAAATAATTTTACATCCTTGAATACTTGCTTTCCATCAATTTCAATTTTGCCCCATGATAATTTTGTAATTTTCGGTGATAACGATACCATAACTCATCATACATTATTCATTAGAGACAGCCTTATCCGGAGACATTAATTTAACTACGTCTAAATAGAAATTTACACCAGCAGTAAATACATTTACTCCGGTAGAAAAATCATCGCTGTAAAAGCGACCAATCTCAATAACGGGTCTGACGAAATCAATTGCATTTACCTCAATACCTAAAATATGAGCTTTTTGAAGCGTATTAAAATCTTCTTGCCAAGCCCAACTCGGGAACCATTTCAATTCGTCTGAGGCATGCTCATATCTAAATGAGTAGTAAGGAGTAACAAATTCTGTTGGGATACCAATTGTTAAATACAAACTATTAACAAAAAATTTGTTCTCTTCTTCATCATCATCGGCAATAAAATCTCCAAAACCATAACCCAAAGCTAATTGCGGTAAATAATTTTTATTATTAAGATTTGAAAATTGTATTTTTGTATCTACCCAATAGGTATCCATTCCATCTACATCTGCGCCTTCATAATCGGTATAATCGAATGTCCGAGTCAAACCTAAATCCCAAAATTTTAATAATCCTACTCTAGCATCGACTGTTACTAATTTTGCTGGTTTATCATCGGAAGTAGCATCAGCGCCTTTTAAATACAAATATCCAACATTTCCTGAGAACTGCCCTGGTTTTAATGTCGCGGGTCCACGATGCGTAGTTGCATAACAACCAAATAGAAGAAATATAGTAAAAATAAATATCAATGATTTAGTAAAAATTGGAAAATATTTCATATTTTATCCCCCATTTATTAGTTAAAAATTAGGAAGTGTTATTGTGGATACCAATCTATAAAAATACTACTAATAAAAAACAATCCACCACAATTTCACACTATGATAGTTTGACAATCTTTGGAGATTACTTGAAAGTAATCACGATAATTTACCAATTTTATTTTTGAACAGTTAACGAACCTATCCGTACTGTAATCAATCTTAATTTTAGGATACTATGTACACTTCATCATGTTCGCGTACACGTTCACTTACCTTTATCCCAATACTATCGCCTTTTTTTGCTACTTCAACTGTTTGTAAATCAATTTGCATCGATTTGATCATTTGTGTAAAATCAGTCGTATGACCTTTTATACGAATAGTATTACCAGTTTCTAGCTTTCCTTTTTCAATTTCAATTCCAGCGACAGAAATTTTTCCGAAATAATGTGAAAC
>JAUWFQ010000023.1 GCA_030606865.1 bacterium | reverse complement strand
AACATTGAGTTTTTTAATTTCATCAAGGATATCACCTATATTGACTTGACTAAAAGAATTTGTCATACTTTTGTACAGAAAGTCCTCTAATGATCTATCATAATTAAAGGTAATAAATGAAACTTTATGATTTGAAATTTTATATTGATCAGTTTTTGTAAAATCTTGAGTTAATCTATTAAATAAATAAAAATACCAATCTTCTTCCCGATTTACCGCTTCTCGAGATATACTACTAAGTTCAGAATGGAAAATTGATAATAATATTGCAAGCATTCCTAAATCTAAATCTTTTGGGTTCCGCGAAAGAAATAAATCAATAGATTTTGTGCTAGATTCATCAAAGCGAGTAATAAAATTATTAACATTACTAATTGCAATATCTCTATCAACTTGATTATTAATATATCGTATAGTGTTCATATGATACAGGTTACGAAATTCATTAATTATTTGTGTGCGTAATTCAGCACCTGTAGGATACCCATATGGTTTACTTGCACCTGCACCTAAAATAAACAAAGTATCTTGTTTCTCCATTACAAATCACTATTTGGTTTTATTAAATTTTATATCTTCTAACTGATCTAACTGCTCCGGCTTTTGGATTCGTTTAATAACGCCACGGACAAATTGTCCGATTTGAGCACCATCAACAATGCGATGATCAAACACAGCCCCTCCACTAAGAAAAGTGCGAATTACTATTTCTCCCTTAATAACTACGGGCTTCTGTTCATATTTTCCCATACTTATTACCCCGGGCAATTTTGCAACAGGCATTAGAGCCGGTAATGCAGTTGTTAATCCAAGTGTACCAACGTTTGTAACCATAATTGAACCAAAAGAGTGCTCAGAAAGACCAAGTGCTTTCCATTTGATTCCTAATCCATACACTAATAGTCTTATTAACAGATATGTCCATTTACGAAAAGGCCAAGGAATCTTACTCAATATATATTTGTTCTTCATTGATGATTCTTCAGTACCTTTTCTTGCATTAGCTGCTTTTTCTTTTATCTCTTTGGCAATTTCCGATACTGTTTTTTTATGAGCTGATTTAATTTTGACAGCGCTCATCTCTTGACCACCCTGGATTAATACTGATACCATTACATCAACATAATCCCTTGGAATTACCCTGCCTCTTCGCACAAAACAATTCATTTCCGGAGCATCAAACGCCAAGGACCTTGCAACTGCTGATGTGACAACACTCGTCATTGTAATTTTATTACCTAATTTACGCTGTTCTGAAATATATTCATCTGCTTTGGTTACATCAACATCTAATGTACCATACACTTTAGCATCTTTGGCAGGAGAATATATCGCATTTGCGATTAATCGCCAGGGCGTATTAAACTTATCTTGCTTCATATATATCCTATTTAAGTTTTAACTTTTTGGATTACGGAACGTATAGCAAATGGTGCATACCAAATATAAAATGATATAATCGCAACCATTGCGAGCGGTCCTATATACCAGGGCCAAGGTCCCATAACATCCATTATTGATCCGTTTTCAGGTTTCCAACATATAAACAAATAATTACCTTTAAAAATCAAATTGAAAAATGCTATAAATACAGTATATATTAATGTTATCCCAAACACTTTCCAAATTGATCGATGTTTTGGCGTGTATTGATGCACAAAAACCATGTACAGTACTGCAACTATAATTAATCCGTGTGAGGTAAAGAATTGAAAAAATCTATAATGAGGAAATCCATACATTCCAATATCCGGTGTTAATAGAGCTTGGATTGCTCCACCGAGACCCCAAAAATAATTAATTTCAAATAAAATATAATTTTTATTTATTAACATTATCGCAGATAAAACTATTGAAGCTCCACAAAGATGCAGTGGCAAAGATGTTCCGGGATGCCATGCTCCATTGTATGCACGCCATATACTTAATGAAATTTCTTGTAGTATCAAGGCTGCAGCAATTATATAACACATTTTAACATCAATTTTGGGGTTTCTTAATTTTTTTCTGAATAGAAATATTAATATATAAATCCCTACTAACACCAAGAGAGCATTAATATGATGCTTTGAGAAGAAAGAGAACGGATTGTCCGTGTAATCGTAGTACTCAAAAGGTATATTCATTATACTCCCTAATGTCATATTCAAATTTGAATAAGCAAATCTACATACAATTAAGACTGATTACAAAATTCATTGTTGATATCTTATTTAGATAAGTAAACTTTTTTATTTACTCTCGCCTTAATTAGTTTATTATTTTGCGTTAAATGGTTTCAGCGTGAGGAGACTTTATTTAGAGTGTAAAATAAGTATTCCAAACCATCAATGTTTTTACTTGTCCGTCGTAGCTTGAGCGTAGAAGGAAAACCTTGATGGTTTTATGTATTGATAGAAGAAACCCTCAAGTTCTTGAAGACCTCGAGGGTTTCAATTTTATCTAAAAAAAGCCCCGCTGAATTACCCTCGAGAAAAAATTTTTTCCCTGAAGAGCACGCCGTACCAACGGGGCTACTTAAATTTTATTTCAAATAATATGAATCTATCCTTAGAAAATATACATACTGAAAAATAAAAAAAACAAAACAAATAATATTTTTCTTAAAGTATTGCTTAAAGTATTATAGTTTCGATTTAAAGTTATACTTTATAGTATTGTCTAAAATATATGTTGTAGATATATTTACAATTACCGCAAATACGATATACCATGTCCATGCTAATCCAAAATATTTTAATGCTAATACTGTTAAAATACTAAAAACTAATCCTGTGGCAATACTAACCGGGCTGAATTCACGTGTTAGTTTGCTTAAAATGAATAAACTTAGCAGTCCTCCATAAGTAAAAGATGCTATTTGCAATCCCATTATTACAATTGCCTCATCTCCCTCGTCAAATACCAGAGCAATACCTATTAATATTGCTGCCCAAAATAAACTTACTAAGCGCGATAACTTTAACGATTTTGTTTTCTTTACCCAGTCATTAATTGTTGATGAAGCAAGCGAATTAATAGATGAACTCAAAGTTGACATAGCTGATGATAGTACACCTGCCAATAGCAGACCTTTTAAACCGGTTGGTAAATATTGTGCTATAAAGGTTGGAAACTCACGGTCATTTTCCAATTCCATTCCACCGAAATAATAATATATAAGTGATCCAGCAAACAGAAAAACACAAAATTGAATAAAAACAAATATTCCGCTACCAACCATCGCTTTGCGAGCGGATGATAAATTTTTAGTGCCAAGTACGCGCTGTACCATCATATAGTCCGCACCATGCGATGCAAAAGAGAGTAATGTACCACCAATAAAAGCGCTTACGAATGCAAACGGTTTAGTGAAAAGATGCCAATTTAGATTAAAAATTTGAAATTTATTTTGAGAATCCAACTGATTGATAATATTAATTATAGATACATCAGTATTAACTAATACAAAAATAATTGAAATAATTCCACCGCTTAAATATAGAAAAAATTGGAAACTATCAATCCAGACGATGGAACGAATACCACCCGAATAAGTGTAAATCAAAGTGATGATTCCAATAATTAAAATTGAAGTAGATAAAGCCCAGCCAGTAATTAATTGTACTATTACTGCAACGGCGAGAAATCGGATCCCGTCTGCTAAAACCCTTGTTATCATAAATATACCGGAAGCTAATTTTTGTATTTTTGGACCGAATCTGTCACCAAGAACTTCATAAATCGAAGTGATACCGGTTTTGAAATAAATTGGCAATAGAAATATACTTACTAAGATCCTTCCTGCAATATATCCCATTGCAAGCTGCAGAAATTGCCAATCCCCACGGTATGCCAAACCGGGAATGCTGATAAAGGTTAATACAGATGTTTCCGTTGCAACGATTGAAAACATCGCTGTTAACCATGGCAATGATCTTCCTGCTATAAAATAATCGGAAGAGGATTTATTCTTCCTGCCTTGCCAAATTCCGAATCCGGCAGAACCTGCTAAAAATATTACAATTATTAATAAATCAATATTATGCATATAGAATGTATTTAAATTTGACAAAAATATATTGATTATTCAACAATAAAACACAATGCAACCAATCACAAAATATATTAAAAATGAATTGAAGCAGCATGGTGATGCTATAAAAGCACCGCAAATGCAAGCTTACATGAAGACTGATCAACCTTTTTATGGTGTTCAATCAAAACTTAGAAAACAAATATTTCGAGATGCGATAAGAAAGTATCCAATTATTTCACAAGAAGAATGGGAAGAAGTAATACTTGAATTATGGAATGGAATACATCGCGAAGAAATGTATCAGGCGTTAGAAGTCGCTGAGCGCTATAAAAAATATCATGATGAATCGGCATGGGTATTATTCGAGAAATTGCTACGCTCTGCTACCAATTGGGATACAGTAGATTGGCTTTCATTAAATTTAATTGGACGATTAGTTGAGCAATACCGCCATTTTGAGAAAAATTTATGGGAATGGACTGATGATGAAAATTTTTGGGTTAGACGAGCTTCCCTCCTAGCCCACTTGAAACATAAAGAAAAAACCAATATTAAATTGCTATCGCAAACCATTTTGAAACTTGCACACGAAAAGGAATTTTTTATAAGAAAAGCAATTGGATGGGTTTTGCGCCAATACAGTTATACTGATCCTGATTGGGTTGTACAATTCGTTAGGCAATATAAAGACAAGTTATCCGGGTTGAGTAAACGTGAAGCGTTGAAAGCTATTAATCGAAATTAATGAAATATATAAATAATTGTTCATATACCTTTAAATTGGTGGTATAAGAACAAGGTATATACACATACTTTAGAAGTAAATAGGATAAAATATTATGGGTAAAATATTAACAGTTTTTATGATTGATAAAACTGAGTATAAACCACGACTCAGCGAAATTTGGAATTGTTTTGGAAGGGCAATTTATAATCCATTGCCTGCTCTAAGCATAATAATATCTCGCATTAGTTTTATTATAATACTAATCATACTGTTACAGGTTGTTATTGGTTGTGCATCAAATCCAAGTATCAGCTCTCTTAGTCCAGAGCAGCGTGCGCGCTTAAATACAATTCAAATCATCAAGGGAGGAGTTGATAGACCTTACAAAATACTCGGTACGGTAAAAGGACTGTCTTGCCAGCGTACTGTTAACTCAACTCAACTCATCACTGAAGATGAAGCGATTGATGGCATTAGATTAGAAGCTGCTCTTCTTGGGGCAGATGCTGTAATTAATACTGTATGCCAGATTAATTCTGGTACTGACTGGGGAAATAATTGCTGGTCTTCTATTGTATGCATTGGCGACGCAATAAAATATAAAAATTAGACAATTTTTAAAAACGAGGCATATCTATGGAATATAAATTTGACATTGATGTAAAAGAACCTGATTCAGTAGATTTACTTTTTCATCCATCAGTAAAATTCAGATTAAAGCAATTAAACATGACTCCTACGTGCATGACAGATAATGAAATTGACTTTCAAATAAATGAATTGATCAATCTGGCTGAAAAGTTAAGAAATACCGTAAAAAAGAAACTTAAAGATGCTAAATCAAGGCATGCTAAAATGGTATCCTAGGAGAAAACTCATCATAAACTGAATTGAAATATTGAGTTTTGTACCGCTGAACAATCTTTTTCAGAGGAGCGTAAAAAAGTTGTACACACTGAAGACTACATTATATCACCACTCCCCCATCAACCGACAAAACTGTTCCGTTAACATAATCAACATTGCTAGAAGCGAGTGGTGTTGAGAATGTAGAAATTAAGTTCAAAAAATCAACTCAAATAGAACAAGAACTTAAATCACAAGTGGAGTCGTTTGGAAAGTAAACACTTTATACATCAATTTGCTTGATGATGTATAAAAAAAGGCGTAAATCTATATAATTTACGCCTTTCCTCATTGTATGGTTTTAACTATTTAAAAATTGATACCAAATGTAAACCTATTCGCTTTATTAATAATTCCCATATCAGTATAGGCATAGTCGACAGTTAAAGCATAAGAATCTGCAATACTATATTTTAATCCGGCACCAACGCTATAGTAGTATTCATTATCATAGCGAGTACTTATTCCACCTCTTAAAAATACCATTTCGTTAAGAAATGCTAATTCTGTACCGCCAAAGAATCTTTGCTCATAATCACGTTCTTTATTAAAATCGATATTACCCGTACAACGAATAAAATCATTATTTAATAGATCCATTGAGATTCCCAGTCGGAATGTCATCGGTAAAGACCATGCCACAGTTTCAAGGTTTGTAAGAACGTCATCAGGGTTAGATCCTTCTGTCGGATATGGATCTACATGAGTCCGTAAATCACGACCTCCCATTGTCATTTTTGATCCATAATTAGTAAAAGCCATCCCTATCTTTAGACTTTTAAAGCCAGTTGAATATTGTGTTCCTACATCTATTGCAAAAGCTGAAGCCGAAGAGTGACTAATGCTTTCTTGAATATATTTACCTTGAATACCAGCGCTAAATTTGGATGTGATTTGCCGCGCATAAGTAACACCCAAAACTAAATCGCTTGAATTAAATGTCTCTCCAGTACCTTCAGGATGTTCCCAATTTGTTACTTTCATCTCATCCATTGATAAATAAGTAGCTGAAACTCCCATACTTCCATTTTTCAACGGAAAAACAGCTCCAACAAATTGCAATTTTACATCCGCAATCCAATCCACTTGTGCAAATCCAACTTGTTTTCCTTCAATCGATGAAATTCCCGAAGGATTCCAATATAATGCAGTAAAATCATTAATATCTGCCACACATGCTGAGCCCATACCAAGTGATCGGGCACCGATACCAATTTTCAAAAAGGTTGCTGCAGATGTACCTTCATTATTAAGCTGAGCGAATACAATAGAACAAAGGGCAAATGCAACAATTAAATTACTTTTTAGAATATTTTTCACTTTTTTACTCCTTTTAAAAGTTTTGATCTTGTTTCATTCATTATTTAATTATTGCCATTTTACCGATATACTCACCAATATTAGGAGCATTCACATGATAGAAATAAACTCCGAATGCAACCTCTTGTTCGTTATAGGTTTGTAAATTCCACGTCTCGATCGGCGTTCCGTTATCATGCTTAATTTCTCTAATGAAATCGCCTGCAATATTATAAATACGGATAGTACACTCCGGAGGAAGATGATGAAATTGAAGCTGTTTTTCTGTTCCGTATTTTCCTATCTCAAATCTTGATGAGACTACAAACGGATTTGGTACAGTAGTAATATTTTTCAAATCATCTTCTGTAACATTACTGTATGTTTCTTTTGCTGTTGAGAACTGATATTTGTCCTCGGCAAAATAAGGTTTATTGGTAATGACCGTATATACATTTCCGGCAGCAGGTTCTTCATAGGGCCAAAAACGGAATACCCAGGTCCATCCACCGTCAGGTTCAACAACCATCACTCTGTCCCAATGAGAATAAGCGCCGTCTTCATCATCATCCCACGTATAATGGGAACAGGCAGCATCCTGAGTCAGGTTATAAATATCGAAGGGTATTCCCGAAGCACCATAAACTCCTAAAGCACCGGGGGTTCCGGTCCACCGGAATTCATAATCATCCGTTGTCATATAATTATAATATCCACCCCAGGAAGCATATAAATAGAAATCAGCATCCGGGCTGCCTGTAGTCCACTGGGAAGATTTCCAGCCCATGCTTACAGGTGGTACCACCAATCGAATACCATCAAAGATAGGTGCATTATCTAAGATATCATCATAAAATGGATATTCTTGAACAGGAATATACCCTGCAACTGCAACTTTTCCGGTTGTAGTATTTGTAACAGTAAAACTCTCTACCATACCGGCTATGGATTGCGTCGATTCCAATTCTATATCTGTCATTATTTTACTTATAGATCTTCCCGATGCAATCTTACCTGCACCATTTAATACATTAAATGTTATTTCGTAACTATCTCCGGTAATTTCTGCAGGATTAACTACTTTTAGATATGGCATTCCATCACTTGAACCAGCACTATGCGTGATTAAAGTATCGGCGCTGCCGGGAATGAAACCTGATACATTTGCACTCGGAACTACTGCTACTACATTATCACCTAAGAAAGATGCATCTTTCTTAAAGGCATTTGCTAATGGCGGAATTGGACCATCATTGCGGTCATAAGCCAACACTGCATACCAATATTCATAACCGTTATTCACATTATTATCAATATAAGTGTGTTTTAAACCGGTATCATCACCTAGATAGAAAAATGGTCTTGTATCGCTCTCACCCGCAACACCATTGGGAATGTCATATTGTGCCAAAGGTATATACCCCATCGGCGAGCCGGTTACATCAATTATCGGATCACCCCAGGTCAAACCGCGATCCATACTTTTATAGATTTGATAACCCTCAAATGCATTGTTACCAGTTAATTTATCTCCTATATGATCTATTTCACCAAAAGCATCATAATAGACAGCGTCTTCTGTTGGATATGAATTCCAGTATAGTGTAACAGAATGATCACCGGCTGTAGCAGTTACAGCAGGCTCAGGTGGAGATTCGGCTGCTTTGTAATCTTCATTATAGAGGATTTGGCAAAGCATTGCATTATTAAATAAATCTCGCTTATTAACACCATGTACGCTCGCTAAAGCGAAGTTTAATTGTCCACCAGGAAGTAAAGTAAAAGGTCCGGATGCAAGTACATAAGTAATATCAGGACCATAAGTATTTGGAGATTGAGTATAATCCTCGGGATGAGGAGTTACATTTTGCGGTTCCATAATTCCCGCAGCTAATTGATCGTATTCAGTAATGTCTGTTTGAGGTGCCATACTGTACTCAAATACATCCAACGTTGTTAATCCCATGTTCTGACCCTCAATAGCAGGATTAGCCGGTGTCTCTAATACTTTTAATCCAACCCAACCTACTTTACTAGGAATTAGTCCCTCTACTCGATCATCACCATCCCATAGATATGAAAAATCCCATAGTAGGCTATCTTGCTCACTACTATAGCCCTCAACATCTGTGCCTTGTGATATAAATGCCGCAAAATCATCAGTCCATTCAGCAGTTCCTTGCTCAGGAGTATCGGGATCATCATGCATTCCAATATAAACATGATTTAATGTTTTGTCCGAAATATTAGTGACTATCATTTTATAGATGATGAAATCTTCATTAATAAAATCCTCATACTGAATACCCCATATATCAATTCTAATTGTATTGGGATGTGTATTGTTTTGAGCATCAGTTACAGCAAAATATAGCTCGCGAGTAGCTACAACTTTTCCATCTAATATCCCTGGGAAACCTTTTTCGCCAATGGGAGGCATGAGTTGGTCCGTGGGCCAACTGGAAGGCCAAGTATCAGGACGATCGCTTGCAGCAATACCATAATTATTTTGTGCATCACTCCACCCTGCATCTAAACCACCTATCGGTTGAAATTCATCTTCGTGAGCTCGAGCAGCACCTAATGTACCACAAGCTACCCATTTTTCACCATCAATTATTGCACCAACAAGAGGAGCCATTGTCCAACGATAAGTGATACCACCACCAGCCGGGAATTCATAACATTTACCATCTCTATCGTAGCCTAAAGTTCCCGAGTTTCGAATCCGGGCTTCAACATTCCCAACGTTTAATATTGAACGTTTTCTATCAAAAGCATCACGTGGCTTTTCTAATCTAAAATCAGAACCTCTTTGTTCAGCAAGATAATTATGATAATCAATCTTTGATTTTATACCCAACTTTTGTAATTCCGCTCGGGTGTGTGTTTCTTTAGCTAAAACAACACTTGGACTACATACCATAATCATAATTACTATCAAATTTATATATTTAAATAATATTTTCATATTTTACATATCTCCATAATTTATTTCTAAAGTTAGATCAACTAAAACCGAATTTCCAGTCCAACTTCTATTTGACGTGGAGGACCAAAATTTTCAGGATCAAACATTAACTCTTCAGAAGAATTGGGGTTCATACTATAATCCGGCTTTCCTGAATTTCTGAACACGTTATATACATTCTTTTTATCCAATAAATTCCATATATTAACAAAGAATATTTCTTTAAGACCAAAGAAATGAAAATCTTTATTAAAACGAACATCAATTGTTCCAGTCCAAGGTTGTCTTGCCGAATTTACTTCTCCAACAGCTTTTCCTCGGGCATCGGTTGGAGTATATGGTAATCCACTACCAAAAGTACTTACAACATTCATTCCCCAATTATCAGGCCATCTTACATCGAGTTGGAAGTTAAGTGTGTGAGGTTGATCCCAAGGTAAAGTAACTGTTTTCTTAGGAATAATTTGTCCAGTCACTGATGCCATTTGATATTCATTAACATGGGTTAGGTAATCACTTGCATTACCTTCAGCTTTAGAGTATGTATAATTCACTTTACCACTATAATTGTTTGAGAATCTTTTTTCGAAACAAAATTCAATCCCACGTGTGTTAGCATAATCCATATTTACACTAGCAAAATAAGTAGCCGGGTCAACATCATAGAACCTGGTGCCAACATAATCATATGTGTCTTTATAATATAATGTTACGCTAGCAACTGTCTCTTGCGATAATGCTATCTGCACGCCTGTCTCATACTGGATGTGCGTTTCCGGTTTAAGCGCAGGATTACCAATTTGTGGACGATATCCAATGGTAACATTGATGGGTGCAGCTGAAGTGTCTGCTACATTGAAACGATTATATAGTTTATGAAATTCCGGAAAACGATAAAAATGACCATACGCAAAATGAAATCGAATATTTTCCGTGACAGGATATCCGAACCCAAGTCGAGGACTTATTTTATAACTGGCTTCGGCTTCTTCAAGCTCTTGTGGTTTTGATAAATCTGGAGCGTATTTAGAATTTGGATCCAAATAATCTAATCTAACCCCAGCATTTAATACAAAATCATCAAACTCCATTTTATCTTGAAAATACGCAGAGAATTTCATTGGTTTAAAATCATACTTAGTTACTGTATATGGTTTACCAATTCCGTATTGATTTGGGTAAGTTATATAGTGTTGTCTAATTCTATGCGATTTATATTCGATACCTGTTTTTATCATATGATTTTTATTGATTTGACTAACAAAATTAGCTGCGATTGTACTCGTCTGCGTTTTACGATCTTCCCACCGCCAATCAGATGAAATTACCCAAGTTGTATCCGCCGTGATTACTTCTTCACCATTTACAACAGTTGTATCATATGCAATTTCACTAATATAATCACCATAAAATTCATAATTTGATGTACCATCAAAAGCGTCCCCTACAGTTAATGGATTAATATAATCATCTAATTGAGTGTCAAGCATATTATGTTCAAAATGATGTTCAAAGTTCGAAAACTTTAACTCATAATATGTCTTAGGACTGAGTGTGTGAGTTAAAGTAAAATGCATTAAATTTGTTGTATTAAAATTTACTCCGTTTTGTTCTGGTATTTCCTTATAGGCATGACTATAATCGCGCTCTTCTGATGAATGGTGATTAATACCAAAAATCAGCTTAATTGGAATTATCGGACGTAAAACAATTTTACCTGTATATCGTTTCCGATCCAGAAATAATTTAAAATCATGATCTCGAGTGATTGGGTTTCCATCTACGTCGTGCACATCAGTAGTTAAATATCTTAGATATGTATCTGTACTTAGATTATCACCGGAAATAAAGAAACTTCCTTTTTTACCTAAGAATGGTAATGGTCCACTAAGCGTGGATTCCAATCTCATAGTTCCAAAATTATAACTATCGACTCCAAATTGATCGGTACTAGTTCTAACCATACCTGAAAATCTATTCGTTCCTTCTTTTGTGACTATATTGACAATACCAGACCCTGCTTCACCATATTCAGCATTAAATGTTCCCGCTATAATAGAAATATCTTGTATTCCTTGATTAGTTACATCAACAATTGCAGTACCCCAATATGGATCAGAAACATGAAATCCATCGACCATATACGATAAGTCAGATGCTCTGCCACCACGCAATTGCAAAGTAGTATTATTTCCATCATTAGTTACAACAATACCAGCAGTATTACTTAGTACTTCTGAATAGCTATTTATTGGCATGTTATTGATTTCTTCTGCACTGATAACAGTACTTGAGAATGTTTCATCAAATTGAATTAGAGGCCTCTCTGCAATGACAGTTACCGCTTCACCTTCTAAAACCGATGAAGTTAATTGAAAATCTATATTTGTTGTATGATCGGGAATTATTCTGACATTCCCAATTCGGAGGGAACTATAACCAATCATTGATGCCATGACTGTATACTTGCCCGGTTCAACGTTAATAATGAAGTAATCACCTTGTGAATCTGTGGCAGCTCCAAAAATAGTGTTCTCAACGATAATATTTACACCAACTAGTGGTTCTCCTGATGTGACGTCTGTTACAGTACCCGAAATTTTTCCTGTAGTACCAGAATAACCAATTGTACATACTAAGGAAAACATCAATAGACTATATAAAGACCTTTTTATCATAAATTCCTCCTATTTTGTTCTAAGGTATTATCTAATATTTTTTACTATAGTGCTTTTATTAAATGTTCACATATAACACATAATACCTGCACATGTCCAGCCTCCTAAAGCTTGAATAGTTTTAAATTACATGTATCAAAAATTAAATACAATAATAATAATTTCTTATAGGTAAGCATTTACATTTCATAAAGTAATAATTGCAATCTAATTTTAAATTACCACTCCTCCATCCACAGATAAAACGGTACCGTTAACATATTTACCCATATCAGAAGCCAAATACAAGAACGCATTGGCAATATCTTCCGGTTCCCCCATTCTTTTAAGATATGTTTTTTCAATCATATAGTTGATGATTTTTTCCGGCATATCTTTAATAATTTCTGTTTTCATAAATCCGGGTGCTACAGCATTCACGCGAATATTATGTTTACCTAATTCGCGTGCCCAAGTTTTAGTCATCCCAATTACACCGGCTTTGGATGCAACATAATTCGATTGTCCAAAATTCCCGTAAATTCCCACTACCGATGACGTATTTAGAATCACACCACCATTATCTTTTTCAATCATCGCTTTGGCTGCGGCTTGTCCGCATAAAAATATTCCTTTGAGATTAATATTGATAACTCTATCCCATTCTTCTTCAGTCATTTTCACTAATCGTGCATCAGCAAGAATACCGGCATTATTAATCAATATATCTATACCGCCATATTTAGCGACTACATTATCCATCATTTTTTTTACATAAGTTGAATTACTAATATTTGTTTTTTCGAAACTGGCAATTCCACCTCCTTTAATTATTTCAGTTACTACTTTATCACCGGCTTCCTGATTAACATCAACAATCACTACTTTGGCACCATTTTCGCTAAATAAAAATGCAATAGCTTTACCGAGACCATTTGCCCCACCGGTAATTACCGCAACTTTATCTTTTAATAATTCATTCATTTTGTAATTCCTATTTATAAAATTCAAATAATATTAAAGTAAGATAATTACTCATTCACAAAAACCCGTTCTGTCCTGCCACCTATTGCAGTAAACAAAACATAAGGAGTTGAACCTATATTTTTTCCAATTTCTTCAGCCAGCAATGAACCATATTCCCCATCGCCCATTAATAATACATTTTCACCTACTTCCGGAATTTTATCACCAAAATCAACTAAAAGTTGATCCATGCAAACTCGTCCCGCTATTTTAAATTTTTTTCCTCTATAAATCACATGTCCATCTACATACCACGGACGTGGGAAACCATCGGCAAAACCACATTGAATAACCCCGATATTTGTCTCTTTATCAGTTTTATATTTTCCACCATAACTTATAAAAGTACCTTTTGTAACTTTTCGAACAGTTACAATTGGTGCGACAAATTCCATAACAGGTTTTAAATCTAATAAACGGGGAACTTCATCTGAAGGATACGCTCCGTATAATAACATCCCCACGCGTATCAAATCTAATTTTGTTTCCGGTAGATTTAAAATTGCACCACTGTTTGAAAAATGGCGATATTTTATCGGAAATTCCATTTTATCTGCAATTTTTAATACTTCAACAAATTGTTCAAACTGCTGTTTTGCATAGGATTGATCACCTTCATCAGCTGTTGCAAAATGCGAATATATTCCTTCACAGTCAACTTCAGGTGAATACATTAATTTATTTAATATGTTCTGAGCATCTTCGAGGGGAATACCTAGTCTACTCATCCCTGTATCAATTTTGAGATGCACTTTTGGTCGCTTATGAGTTCTTTGGAATAAATCCAGTAGAATTTCAATATCTTCTTTATGAGAAATAATTAACGTGATATTCAAATCAGCTGCTGCTTCCACAAATTCATGATTCATTCTACTAAATATTAATATATCACCAATAATCCCATTGTCACGTAATTCCTTTGCTTCTTCAAATGTAAAAACTGCAAAAAAGGTAACCCCTTCCTTTTGCAACGCTTGAGCGACAGGAACTGCACCATGTCCATAACCGTTGGCTTTTACTACAGTCATTAATGGTACACCACCAACATGTTTTTTAATTTCGTGATAATTATGTATTAAGCGATCAAGATGAATTATCGCTTTCGGTCCGATCATGATTTTTCACCATAAATTTCAAGTAATCTTTTTTGCATTAATTCAAAATCTTTAAAAATTTCTGTTGCACAAGACATTATCCAACCGCTTAATTGATTTGGCATATCTAATTGATTTATCAAATAAACCGGTTTATTGTGATAATATGCCATCGTTACTTCACCGTGTGTTCCGCCACCGGTTAATACTTCGTTATTCCATAAGCAGATTAAATAATCAGTTTTATTCACAACTGAGTTTAGATCATTATCAATTGCTTTTCGGACAAAATCCTTAAATTTATTCGGATTAGAAGTTTTCCAACTCCTATAATTTTGTGATTCAGTTTTTTCTACTAATTTAGCAGTCTCAATAACCGGATCAATAATAGAGTGCTTTAAATTATCTTTTAACCAATTGGTTATATTGGCACGCCACTTTGAACCTTCATTTTCCGCATTTTCCATTGCTCCTGATAAATATGCGATCATTTGGTTAATCTCTTTTTAAATAATATACAGTTTAAAAAAGTCCACAAAATTATAGTTACTAAGGCACCCAAAAGTATTAACCAATTTATTACACCACTAAAAAGAGCCATACGTAAGGACTGCATTATTTGTCCCGTTGGTAAATACCTTAATATATTTCCGATAACCTCAGGAAAATATTCAAATTCAATAACTGTCCCGGAAGCAAACACAATAAATAAAAAAAATGTTAACATGAGCAAATTATACAAGGTTGTCTTATCTACAATCAACGATAACGTGATTAAAATATTCGCTCCTAAAGCGATAAATAATAATATGAACGGAAACATTATTAAATAATCCAACACAACAAAACCGGGAGCAATTAGGATAGAATAAACTATCATTACTAAAATTGTGTAAACTATAGTTTCAATAAGTATCGTAATTAAAAAATTATAAAGATATACTGATTTCGATATCGACGTTAACGCTAATGCCGGAAGTAATTTCTTATGAATTCGTAAATCAAATAAATCGCGGGAAACCGATGGTATCATCATCATTACAACTACAATAATCGTAAGTCCCGGATATATCCACTGTTCATGAGGTATATTCCACAATGGGTTTACCACTAATCGTTTAAAGGGTAAATTAATCACAATATTAAGAAATACCGGTAAAATAAGCAGTAAACCAAGAGTTGTAAAAAATCGATTTTTAATTATCCAATAACGGCGAATTAACAATGTTGATATCATACAATTCCCTCACGTATATATCTAGCAGCCAATAAATCTCGCAGATGAAATCTTTTTATGTTTATATCTGTTATTGTTACACCTACTAATAGTGTCATCACTCGCAAAAGAACTGATCGGTTATTTGCATTGAAAATTAAAGTCTGCTCCTTTTTAATAGGTGAAATTATATCTTGAACTCTTTCAATTTTATTAAATAATGGAGTAAGAAATTTTTCAAACTGAATTGTGAATTGATAATGTCCCATCCAATTTTTTAACATATTATCAAGATTATTATCCAAGTCAATTTTACCGTTATGAAATACTAAAATTCTGTCATGGAAATTTTCAATTATATTCAATGATGAACTGCTGTAAATCATAGTTAATTTATTGTGTAAAGACCTTAATAAATTCCAAGTTAGAGATCTATCTTTCGCATTCATAAAGGCAGTTGGATGATCTAACACAAGAATTTTAGGATCTCTAGATAATTCTCTTAATAATGTTAATTTTCTTAATGCCCCCGGAGATAATTTATTAACTTTAATATTTACTTTTTCTTTCAGTTCAAGTGCGTCAATATAATATTTATATTTTTCTATTAATTTTTTATTATTGATACTATAAAAGCTATTAATGAAATTGATGTTTTGTTCAGCCGTTAACCAAGGATCCATATCATTCTCAAAGGGAACATAACCGATTAAATTTCGAATTTCTAATCGTCTCTTTATACTATCAAGTCCATGAATGTATAGTGAACCATAATTTGGATCGCTTAATCCGGCAATTATTCGTAAAAATTCTGTAAGACCTGAGTCATCATTATCACCAATAATGGCTACTGTGGAATTCCTCTCAATTCCAAATGATAATCCTGCTAAGACAGTCCGACCATCTATTAACTGACCAACCTTTTTAAATGTGATACTAGCTTCCATTTTTAATTGAATATTTACTATTGATTATTGAATATTTAAAACGTGATTATTTGAAGTGTGAAATTATTAACCGTTACTCATAAATCAGAACTTTCTCTCCCTCTTTTTTTCACTTCTTTTCAAATTCTGCCATTTTCCATCCTCTATCAAAACAATATTTTTTGTCCTATTGAAAATCCTATCCCACGGGCAGAACTAAATAACCCACCCGTTTGGGTTATTCCTATATCAAAATGATAATGCTTTGCATGTAAACCAAAACCAATTCCGGCTTGGAATTTTTCATACCCTCCGAAAGCAATTCCCATTCGTATGGGAAACCATTTAGCAGGACTCATTTTCGTTGCAAACGAAAAACGGGGGCTGGTTGAAAATTGAAATTCCTCATTAAAATATTGTTTATAATTCAAATATAATTCGATATTTGGCAACACATCATATTCAAAACCTGCAATTAAATACGTTGGATAATCCGAAGTATATCCTTTAATTGAATAGGTAGTATCATTACCGGTAAATGCATCCGTTATATCTTCAAAATCGTCACTTACTTCTACCTCGGCATTAAAGTCTAATTCAATAATTTCTGAATTTTTATCTTTCCATTTAATAAAACCGAATAAATTTTGAATCGCTAAATTGGTAGTAATATTATCTCCAATTTTTAATGCCCAGCCAAGATCGAAAGCTAAACCAAAACCATCATAAGAATATTTAATGCTACCGGATCCTGTACCGACTACTTGATCAATATAGGTAGTCATTCCTCCTTCAAAATATTCAACTTCTCCATGTCCAACCCCCCATAATAGTTTTACACCAATTCCTAGATAATTATTTCCTATATCTAAATCAAGATTCGGAATCTCAAGAGGAAATCCATAAGAAAGTGCAAATGGAATAACTACTTGGGCACTGCCGTCAATATCATCTAAAGATATTTCTTCACCAAATTTATTTCCATACATAGCAAATTTTAAAACTGAAGTTGGCAAGGTTATATTTGAGTTAACTTCTGCACCAATTGTAAATGCAAAATTGCCCGATGAAATCCCCAATATCTTGGCATATAATAGTGGATTTAGGTCCCATCCCTCATCTCCAAACACTTCAAACATTTTATTTTTTGTATTGTTATCAAGATAACGTTCGCTAAAAAGATAATCAGCGAGCCAATTCATTGAAACTGCACTATTTACCATATTAATTGCAGGAATTGGTACGATTGGAATTACTCCAAAACTCATTGAAAAATCCGGATTATCTTCAAATCCTAAGTTGGCCGGATTCCATCCGATTACATCATCGCCGCGCGATTGCGTAGCAATTGTTCCGGCAGTACCCATAGACGAAGGAATCATTATATTTTGGGCAAATACAAAACTACATAAAATTAATAATATTAGTATTTTTTTCATGATTGCACCTATTCCTCTTCACCCATATTTTGGGGATCAATCAATAATTCTGCGCTACCGTATAATAATACTTTGATTGAATCTTCTGTAAAGAACCGAGATGGTATTGTGTTGCCCTGTCCATCAGTCATACCAATAAAACTGAAAAATGCTTTCATATAGGTCGAATCTGCCAACAAATCAAATTTTTCAGATCCTAACTCAATAGTTTCAGTTTGAATTTGATTGGGTAATATTGATAATGAAAATAATGTATCAGGAATAATAGGTGAATTTGGCTCGAAATTCATAGTGTCAGGAGAAACAAGAAATACCAAATCGCCACCAATTTCCATTTGATTGTCGATCTCAGTAAATAAGGTAAATGTTTCAAATAATTGATCATCCAATTCTAGTCCAATTTTTTGAGGATCGTTGTCAAATGTTGAAGTTTCGGTAATCTCCAATTCCAGGGGAGCATGTAATTTTGATATTAATATTATTGTTCGACCAATTTGTTCACCTTCTTGATCTGTTGGATAAATTGTGATATCACCATTGATTATAACACTTGTTGGACGAATATTAATTAATTCTTCCGGATCTTCGATAACCAATATGCCGTCTACAAGGATATCTTGATTAGTAATAGTTGCAGTTGCAGTATCACCATCATCATTCATCGCTGTTAACAAAATTGAATTGACAATCACAGAATCAGCCAAATCAACATTAAATGAATCTAAATCAACTTCAAGTGTAAGATCAACATCGACAAAATTTATACCGTCTAATTCATCTGGTAAAGTCGGAATATCTAATTCATAATCTGGTACGGGAACAGGAATTGGAAGTACCAAGTCACCATCTTTTTCAATTATATAATCCTCTACATCAATCGGATGAGGAGTTGATACATTGAATACATAAATATTTTTGTTTGAATTTTGGTATTGTTCAACTTCTAATTCATCATAATCTTTTAGCATTTCTGCTATTGTATAATCCGTTTTGAATAGTGGCAGGTCTAAATTAATTGACCACGAAGCTAAATTTTCAGAGTTAAAAGTATCTAAGGAACAACCAATTATAATCACGATGGTTAGCAGTAATAATATTTTTTTCACATTATACCTCTCAAAAAATAAAAATTAATTTAATGCGCTTCAAACCAAGAATTACCAACCCCACAATCTACAACAATTGGTACAGATAGTGGGAGCGCATTCTCCATTTCAAATACAACCATTTTTGTTAATGATTCAACTTGATTTTCAGGAACTTCAAATAATAATTCATCATGAACTTGCAATATCATTTTCGCTTTATTGTATTCTGATTTTCCGGAATGAATATTATGATGAATTGAAATCATGGCTTTTTTAATCATTTCGGCTGCGGTTCCTTGGATTGGCATGTTTATTGCCATTCTTTTTGCTGCTTCTCTACGAATATGGTTATCACTATCTATATCCCAAACCGGGCGCTTCCTGCCAAGAATTGTTTGAACATACTTATTACTGCGCGCTTTTTCCAATGTTTCATCGATATAATTCTGAATACCGGAATATTTTTTAAAATATACATCAATAATTGCTTGTGCTTCGCTCCGCGGGATTCCTAATTCTTGGCTCATTCTGAACGGTCCTGCACCATACATTATTCCAAAATTTACTACTTTCGCAGTACGACGCATTTCCGGCAGCACGTCCTCCATCGGTACACCGAAAACAGATGATGCAGTTCGAGTATGAATATCCTCATTATTTTCAAACGCTTTTATCAATTCCGGATCTTTACTTAAATGAGCCATTATCCTCAATTCAATTTGAGAATAATCGGCTGATAATATCTTCCATCCTTTCTCTTGCGGACGAAAAGCCTTTCGCATTTCACGACCAACATCTGTCCTAATTGGAATATTTTGAAAATTGGGGTTTTGACTTGACAGCCGACCAGTTGCAGTAACAGTTTGATTAAAACTTGAATGAATCCGTTTTGTTGTTGGATTAATTAATTCAGGAAAAGGATCTAAGTATGTGTTTTTTAATTTGTTATATTTTCGGTATTCCAACATCAAACCCGGCAAGGGATCTTCATGTACCAATTGTTTTAATACTTCTTCAGCTGTAGATCTTTTTCTTATTTTTCGCAATCCTTTTATATCAAATAAGATATTGGCTAATTGCTGCGTTGAATTAATGTTGAATTCTGTTCCTGCTTCTTTATAAATATCTTTAATCAAATTATCAAGTTTTTTACTAAGTTCATCAGACATTGATTTCAACAATTTTTCATTT
>JAUWFQ010000099.1 GCA_030606865.1 bacterium | reverse complement strand
GTAAAACTCCCGGGAGTAGAAGCAACTACAGGACCTTTAGGTCAGGGGGTTGGTATGGCAGTTGGTATGGCTTTGTCTGAAGCATTCCTGAATGAAACTATAGGTAGTTTATCAAAAAATGCTAAGGATATTGTAAGTCATTGTACTTATGTGTTAGCCGGAGATGGCGATTTGCAAGAGCCGGTTAGTCTAGGTGTAGCAGCTTTAGCGGGACATTGGAATTTGCGCAAACTAATAATGTTCTATGACTCAAATTCAGCGCAGATTTCCGGCAATACAACTCGGGCTGATTCTACAGATGTAACTTCGGTATTTGAGGGATTTGGTTGGCATGTTCAAAAGATTAATGGACATGATCATAACGCAATCAGAGATGCAATACAAACAGCCCAAATTATTGAACGCCCGAGTTTGATAATTGGTGAAACAATAATTGGTAATGGTTGTGCTAATATGGAAGGCGATCATAATACGCATGGTGTACCATTGTCTCAGGAAGAAATTGAACAAACAAAGGAAAAATTTGGGTTACCGAATATACAATTTTATGTCCCGCAATGTGTAACCAATCATTTTCAGAAAAGGTTCGATGACTTATTAAATATTAGTGCTAATTGGAATTCACAATTAAAAAGACTTAGAAATGGAAAAGTTTTTAATAAACAATGGTCTCAGATTGTAGAAAACAAAATATTGGATTTGGAGCTCCCTGAATTTAGCAAAGGTGAATCTCTTGCTACGCGTAAAGCATTTGGTATCACTTTAGAAAAATTTGCTGAACAAATTCCGCATCTAGTTGGTGGCTCTGCTGATTTAGAACCATCTAACTACACGGGTGGATTTGCTAAAACCTATGGTGATTTTCAAAAGGAGAATCATAAAGGACGTAACCTTGCATTTGGTGTGCGTGAATTCCCGATGGCAGCTATATTAAATGGAATGACGTTGCATGGTGGAACGATTCCATTTGGAGGTACATTTTTGGTTTTTTCAGATTATGCAAGACCTGCATTACGCTCTGCTGCTATGCAGGAAATTAGAGTTATACATGAATTTTCTCATGATTCTTTTTACGTTGGTGAAGATGGTCCGACACATCAACCTGTTGAGCACATTATGGCATTGAGAACCATACCGAATTACACTGTATTTCGTCCTGCCGATCCAATAGAAACAGCTATATGTTTTAAAATTGCAATTGAGTCAAATAACAACCCAAGCGCTTTATTACTAACACGTCA
Organism: bacterium; assembly: GCA_030606865.1. Taxonomy (GTDB): domain Bacteria; phylum Fidelibacterota; class Marinisomatia; order Marinisomatales; family JAHJCW01; genus JAHJCW01. Next base: position 5,866 of record JAUWFQ010000099.1, on the reverse strand, counting down.
AAGTGTTCCGGTTTTATCTTTAAGTTACAATAGAATTGAAGCGGGAGTAAGAAAGGGTGCATATATCGTTAGTGACTGCGACGGAGCACCGGAAATTGTTTTAATTGCTACCGGCTCAGAAGTTTCTTTAGCATTGGATGTAGCAAATTTATTAAAAGGGAAACGGATTATAGTTATCAGCATGCCATCATGGGAATTATTTGAGCAACAAACTAAAAGATATAAAGAAAATTTGATTCCACCGCGCGGTTGCTTAAAGGTATCGCTTGAAGCGGGAATTACTTTAGGGTGGGAGCGATATGTAGGTCCAAGCGGATTAATGATTGGATTAGATACTTACGGATTATCGGCACCGTACAAAGAACTTGCTGACCGATTTGGATTTATACCACAAAAAGTTATCAATAAAATTAATAAACATTTAAAGAAATTATTATAATTTTGAATGTTTATCAAAAATGTCAAATTGGGATAAATCCCAAATATTTTATAGCTTCATTCCCCGATTTAAAAGTTGGGGTAATTAGTGAGGAGTTTGTGATAGGGGAATCTAATTACCCCATCATTCATGGTGGGGGGCAAAGGAGTAAAATATAAAACCGGGGGTTTTAACCCCTTAATAGAATGGAATCAACAATGAAAATTGTACTTGCCACTGATCACGCTGGATTTGAGCTAAAAAATCATGTAAAAGATTTTTTAATTAAGTCAGGATATCAAGTTGAAGATTTTGGTGCCTACGAATATAATGCTACTGATGATTATCCTGATTTTATTTTACCCGCTGCGCATGTTGTTGCAAGTTCACCAAAGATATTTGGTATTATTTTTGGTGGTTCTGGACAGGGTGAAGCTATGGCAGCTAATCGTGTGAAAGGAGTAAGAGCTGCGGTATATTATGATGGTCCTATGAGAATTATAAAGTATTCACGACAACATAATGATGCAAATATTCTCTCGCTTGGTGCGCGCTTTATTTCTAAAGAAAAAGCAATAAAAGTGATTGAATTATGGCTAAAAACACCTTTCGAAGGTGAAAGACATTTGCAGCGTATCAAAAAACTCGACAAATGAAATTTTGAATATTAAATAGTTGAGTTATAAATAGAACTAAAATACAGTTCGCTAATTATTTCTCCCCAACGTGAACAGAAATTATTCCATTTAATTTATTCTCATATCTACAATTTATAAATCCGACTGTTTCCATCATTTTTATTATTTCACTTTGATTTGGATGTTCCTTAATTGATTTGGCAAGATAGCGATAATCAGAAATATTTCCGGTTATGATCTTTGCTAGAATTGGTACAATATTATTCAAGTAGAAAGTATTTAAGGCGTTAATTATTGGATTAACAGGCTTACTAAAATCAATAATTATTAATCTTCCTTTGTTTCTTAACACTCTATTTATTTCATTAAGTGCTTTAATTCTGTCAGTAAAATTTCGGAAGCCAAATCCTATCGTAATATTATCAAATGAATTTTCCTTAAAAGGTAGTATTTCAGCATAGCATGTAACAAATTCAATGTTTTTATTGATCGACTTTTTCTCTAATCTAATTTTTGCATAGGATAGCATTTCAGTATTTGGATCAGCTAATGTAATTTTATTATTCTCGCCATAAATTTTTCTGAAATATATAGCAAGATCACCTGTCCCTACAGCTAAATCAAGCAAGTTACCGGACTGGCAACTTTTTATTGATTTACGTTTGATAATTCGGTGAAATCCTAATGATATAACATCATTCATCAAATCATATTTTTTAGAAATTGATGTAAATACACTATCTACTAACTTTGTTCTGTCATTCGCTGAATTTTTCATATTATATACTTAAAATTAATAATTATTCGCTTAGATAATTATCAATAACCCAAGTAATCGACCAATTGTGACCCAATCTTTGACCATTCATAGTTTCAGGTAATACTATTACTTTACCATTATCAAAATTGATATCTTGAGGATCAAAATCTAAATCGCGGAAAGCACCATCTTGGTTTTTTTGAGTTCGCCATTGCCAATGAGTAATGTTTGAATCCCAATTAGGATATACTATTTTATTATCGTCATTAAATTTTAAATCGCATTTATTTAAAATACGAGGGTATCCTGCTAAAGGTGCTGCGATTGTGTGGATTTCAGTTTTTATTTGATTATTAAGGGACGCACCTGCAAACGTAACGACTAATCCTCCGTAACTATGACCGAATATTTTAATCGTATTGTAGTTTGGTCGAACGATTAACAAGGAATCAATTGAATTAGCTAAGGATTTGCCAACATTTTTGGGGCACTGTTCCCAATTGTAGCGATAGAAATAAGTATTATTATATTTTTCAGCTAAACTTATTATAGATGTAATCCATTCATAACCTCTGGAATCATAACCGTGAACAGCGATGATCAAGGTATCATTAATTTTAGCTGAATCAGCAATTATTTCAGTAAAACCATATTGTTGGTTGATTAATACTTTTCCTGATTCTTTTACGAATTCATCTGCCGGTAAATCCGAAGTGAAAATGAAATTATCTTTATTAGATAAATTAGTTGAACATGATGAAACGAGTACAATTATGATGAATAATAGAAAATTCTTCATAACTATTTTCGATTTATATATAAAAAAGTAAATGAGTAACTGAAACTAATACAATCTATTTGAAAAAATAGTGCAGGCCGCCTTGTGGAACTATCATCCAAATGTGTCCTTGATCAGAAACTGTAAACGGTAATTCAAGTGAAAATCGGATGTTATTAGTAATGTTATAAGTTAATCCGACTCCTATCCCAACGAACATATCTAAATCTGTTTCGCGTAGTTCTGTTTCCTCACTAATTGGTTTATAAATATAAGTCGAGTCTGTTTCTTGGAAATATTTATAATCTCTTTCAACATACTTTTCAGTTGTATAATAAGCTGATATAGCTGCAAACCCATAGAATAAAGATTTTTCTGCTCGATGGAGTGGTTTAAAGTATGTTAAACCAATATTCCCCCAAAATTTTTCATTACTTTCCCACGATCGTTCGGTAATTATTTCATTCGTGTTGGGTTTCCATCCATCATAAACTGATTCAATACGTTCCTCAGAAAGATCATATTCATCATCGTAACTGTATGCAAGTCCTCCGGCAGTAATTTGAAAACCGTGGTTTTCATTCATTTGGCGATATGAAAAACCGGTTCCCGATGGCATCCCTGCAGCGAATCCTAATCCTTGAGTTAGGTCAGAATATTGAGAAAATGCAAAACTGCTAATTAATAATAATGATAAAAGTGATTTTTTCATGTTAATCTTCAATTTTATAGTGAATTAATGCTTGTACAATAAATAGCGATAATTGTTCGCAATTAATGAGGGAAATTAGTGAATAATTTTGGGATTTATTCGTGCAAATTCAAGGAAGCAAAAAAAAATAATAACAGAACTTCATTAGAGACGTAACATGTTACGTCTCTGCATTCTACACTCGCATTCTGCGGGGTTTCCACTGTGCTCCAACATTCCACCACTCAACTATTCTACCACTTAACCATTCTACTTCTTCACCAATAACCAATAACCAATAACCTGCAATACTAAAAATTGATTAATTTTCAATCAAACCAAAATTAGCCAAATATATCATTATGAAGATTTTAATCGCAATATCAAGCAAAGAATATTCCAAACCAACCCTGCAAGTTGGAATGTGGATTGCCAAAGCATTTAACGCTTCTGTAACAATCGCTTATGTGGGACGGAAAATCTCTGCTTTTGCAACTAGCGATATCGGTTTAGCGCAGGAAAGTATTGCCAAATGGGGTATTGATCGCCCGGGTGTGAGAGTATTAGAATGGGCGTTTAACTATTTAGCAGACCATAAATATTTTAGTGCAGAGACAATAGAAGCAGGATTTCAAAAGAATACTTTAATTGATAGAGGAAAAAACCGACTTGAACTATTTCTGAAAGGAACGTTTTGCGAAGATGTGAATCTTATACTTCGCCGGGGCGATATTATTCCGGAATTACGGCATGAGGTTCACCTGGGAGGATACGATATTACCATTATCGGTGGCAGTAAAAAGAGACGTATGGCTCATGATTTAGTACAGTATATCGACAGTTCGATATTTGTTGTGAATAACTTTTTACCACATCAAGAATATCGCTTATTGCAAGCGGTAGATGATTCCAAAGGAACCACCAAGTCACTTGAATATGGTTCACAAGTTGCTAAAGCATTCAAACTGCCGGTAGATGTTTTAACAGTCTCAAAAAGAGATACATTTGGTAAAGGTTATATGGGGGCGCATAAAAAAGCACTACGAACTTTTGAAAAGGTCGGAACTAAACCGGTTAGTATGTTGAAAATCGGCGATCCGGTTAATACAATACTTGAAACAGCTACGAAAAATCATCTGATTGTAATGGGTATTTCACATTTGAATCCAATTATCAAATTATTTAAGGGCAGCAAACCGCTAAATGTAATGAAAAAATGCAGCTGCCTAATCTTAATCGTTAAGTAAGATACTTTGCATTTTCCTAAACTGTTAAATACAACAATTTATTGGCTTTCGCAAAAGCGATGGCTGTTTATCACTTTTATTATTGCTCTGATCCTTTTTTTGTCACCAACACCGAATGGATTATCACTTCCCGGATATCGGATATTAATTATTGTATTTATCGCACTTACGCTCATAATTAGTGAAGCAATCCCTCTGCCGGGAATAGCATTCCTCATAATTATATTAGAAGTGTATTTTGGGATTGGTGATGCCAACAGCATAGCAAAATCATTTATGAATGATGCGGTTTTTTTCATTATGGGTTCACTGATGTTAGCTGTAGCAATTGTACGACAAGGTTGGGATAAGCGAATTGCTTTAGGAATAATTTGGCTAACCGGTAATAATACGCATAGAGTAGCTTTCGGATTTGCTGCTATTTCGGCAATTTTAGCTTCCTTTGTTGGTGAACATACGGTAGCTGCTATAATGCTGCCAATCGCACTCACACTGATAAGATTTACGTCAAAAGATCGCAAAAAAGTTACAAGATTGTCCGCATATTTATTATTCTCAATTGCTTATGGTAGTCTTATCGGTTCTATCGGAACTCCTTCCGGTGGTGGCAGGAACGTAATATTGATACATTATTGGCAAGAATTCGGTATGCCGGAAATTTCCTATTTGGAATGGATGAAGTTTGCGTATCCTTTAATTTTAATTCAGATTCCAATTGTATCTTGGATATTATGGAAAAATTTTCCACCAGAATACTCCAGATTAGATACAGGTATCCGCCGTCTTAAAGTACAAGTTACAAGATCTGATACCATCACTCCTCAAAAAGTGACCGCACTTATAATATTTTTCATGGTGTTTTTGGGATGGGTTCTATTATCTGATAGTGTTGGTTTGGGCATTATTGCCTTGACTGGTGTGGTAATGTATTTAATTACCGGATGTGTAACTTGGGATGATTTACATAAACACGTTAATTGGGGAGTGATTTTACTTTTTGGTGCAACTATTTCGATGGGAGCGCAAATAAATCACACCGGCGCTGCTACTTGGTTAGCGAATAATGTAATTGAATTAGGTGGTGATTTAATGTTTTCTATCCCAATATTTACGGACGGGATAGTAATATTACTGACAACATTATTAGCTAATGTTCTTTCAAGTTCTGCTACAGTTGCCGTACTTGGTCCAATTACTCTTAACCTCCCCGGTGATTCAACTCACATCGGTTTAGTAATGGCAATTTCATCTTCTTTTGGATATTTTACCGCTGTTGCTGCACCAGCCTGCACAATCATTTATGCTAGCGGATTAGTTAAAGCGAAGGATTTTCT
>JAUWFQ010000041.1 GCA_030606865.1 bacterium | reverse complement strand
ATTGAAGTAGTATTGGTTTTACTATCATAAAAATCTATTAGGTCATAGATAACTTTCCGCGTTTCACCATTTTCAGTTCCCTCAATTATAATTCGCATTAAAGTCATATCCTTTTCATTCGGCTGCATTTTCCATTGCGAGAACATCAAATTTGTTGTCAAATCAATCGGCTTTATTTTTTTTCCTTTTACATCAATTTCTTCGGATGAGAAAAATCCACTATCTCGCAGTGCTTTTACCGGCTCAATCGTGCCCGTATGGCGAATAGTTAATTCAATAATATTAGGAATAGTTGTTGTATCTAATAAAGTGCGCAATCCGTTAGTATACCACGCTTCAAATTTGCCTATATTATCAAATTCTATTGTCTCACTTCTTGATAATGCTTCATCAATTATAATTTTCATATTTTTTCGATATCGCACAGGGCGAGTATAAATCTCGATTACATCAATTGGTGAAAATACTGCTTTATAACCCCACGGTTTTTCCGGATTTTGTGGCAGACCGCCAACTAAACATTTATAACTATTTATATCAAACTTATTAATATACTTACCAAGTATGATATTCCCCATCCCGGGCGATACTCCGCAATCGATAATGGCGGTCACATTATTTTCTTTGGCAAGATTATCAAGTTCAAAGGGGTCTTCCGGGAAAAATGATATATCAACAATATTTTTACCGGATTCAATTACAGTTCTCAGCATCTCAAATCCCATAAATCCCGGCACAGCACCAATTACCAAATCAGCATCCTTAACAACTTTTTTAATATTAGACGAAACTGATAAATCCATAACAACTGTTATAATATTTGGTAATTCCTCTAAATCCGATAAATTCTCCAAATTAATATCAACGGCTGTAATACTATAAGATTTGTACAAATCTAAAATCATTGCTTTTCCAACCAAACCGGCACCTAAAACGACAATATTGTTCATATTTAATACCTTAATTATTACTGTTACATTTCAAAATCGGCTGTTAATTTACTAATACATTATATCAATTTATTATGTCCAAAATATATGATTATATAGTTATCGGCTCAGGATTTGGTGGGTCGGTTTCTGCTCTTCGATTAGCCGAAAAGGGCTATTCCGTATTAGTCATTGAACAGGGGAAGCGCTATCTAACAGAGGATTTTCCAGAAACAAATTGGAATTTACGTAAATACTTTTGGGCACCAAAACTAGCTTTGTATGGTATTCAAGCTATGACTCTTTTAAAGGATGCATTCATACTACATGGAACAGGCGTAGGTGGTGGAAGTCTTGTTTACGCAAACAACTTGCTCATACCACCTGACAAAGTTTTTGATGATCCGCGTTGGGGTAGCAATGGTTGGAAGGAAAAACTAAGTCCTTTTTACAAACTTGCTCAAAAAATGCTCGGTGCAACTCCAAGTAAAGTGATTACCAAAGCTGATAAAATATTAAAAGAGTGCGCTGCAGAAATTGGAAAAGAAGACACTTTTCACGTAAACGATGTCGGCATTTACTTTGGCGAGGAAGACGTAACTGTTCCTGATCCATATTTCGATGGCAAAGGACCGGAACGCACCGGTTGTAACTTATGTGGCGGCTGTATGGTTGGCTGCCGCTATGGCGCAAAAAACACCTTAGATAAAAATTATCTATACTTAGCAGAGCAATTGGGCGTTACAATTATTCCGGAGATAAGGGTTGTTGATGTTAAACCAATATCTAACAGCCAATTTATCCATCGTAGTCTCGGCGAAGATGGATATCATATAACCACAAAAAAAGTAACCGGATTATTTGGCAAGAAAAAAATATTTCATTCAAAAGGTGTCATTTTTTCCGGTGGTGTAATGGGAACAGTAAAATTATTGCATCGCTGTAAAGCGATTGGATCATTGCCTAAAATATCTAATCAATTGGGTAATGTAGTTCGCACAAATAGCGAAACTTTGGTTGGAGTCAAGGCAAATGACGGCGAAGATTATTCCAAAGGCATAGCTATAACATCGGGAGTATATCCCGATGAACATACTCACATAGAAACCGTCCGCTATGGCAAAGGGCAGGATGCAATGTCCGGTCTTGCTACGATTTTAACGGATGGTAAAGAAGGATTGCCACGACAGTTATCTTTCCTATTAGCGATTTTAAAACATCCAATTCAATTTATTAAATCGCTTTGGCCATTTAAATGGGCGGAAAAAACAACAATCCTATTAGTTATGCAAACAATTAGCAATTATATGAAATTCGAATATAAACGTCGTTGGTGGAGATTGGGAAAAAGGTCTATTAATTCCAACTGGCAGACTGATGAAATAGTACCTTCTTATATTCCTGTAGCAAATGATTTTGCAAAAAGTTTTGCTAAAAAAGTTAATGGTATAGCCTTTAGTGTTCTTCCGGAAGTTCTTTTTGACACTTCCTCAACTGCTCACATTCTCGGTGGATGTATTATGTCGGATTCAGCTGAAAACGGTGTAATTGATTATAGCGGAAAAATCCACGGTTATGATAATTTATATGTAGTTGATGGTTCTATCGTTCCTGCTAATCTCGGAGTTAATCCTAGTTTAACAATTACTGCGTTAGCGGAATATATTATGGATCAAATTCCGGTGAAATAGGTTCCATTTCACTAAAATCAAATACTAAAAACTATCTAGAGAAGTTTCTTGGTCTATATTATTATAAAAACCTTCGTACCACTTTCTGTGTTTCAATATTAAACTAGTTGAACCGGCTGCAACCATAATCTGTTTATGCAAATCAAGTGAAGGATCTATCCAAACCGTCTCGTTATTTGTGTTTGATACGTCAACCAAACCAATAGTATTATCTGAATCCATAAACAGGTATCCGACTAAAACTTTTTTTGAACCAGATTTCATACCCTCAAATTCATAATATCCTTCGATTGTTATTTCACCTGAAGATGTGCTTAATGATCTATCTGTTAATTTTCCTATGTCAAATTGATTATACACATTTTGAAACATACATCGGAATGTTTCATCATCAAGACTCTTCATCGGGAACTCACAATAGCATTCATATTGTGTGCCACCAGCGGTACTCATCATAAATTCAAAAGATTTAATGTCATAAGATGCATTCCGTGCATCCGTTAAAAATATTCTACTATCACTATCAATAATATTATATGCATGGAAGCCACCAAAGTCTAAACGCCATGATTTTTCAGTACCAACCACAGGCATAGCAGGAATGTTTTGCATATTGTCCGGTACGACAATTTTTACCGGCTTAATGCAGCTGATTAATATAGTAAAAATTATAAAAAGGATTAATTTTGACAAGTTTTTCATAATATTTTCCCTCATAGTATATGGTAATTTACGTTGTATTTACGTTTTATTAAATAGCCGTAAAAATTATAAAATTGTTTTCATTGAAAATCATTATTATTTGCCTGATATTGTATTTCCCCGCCGACAATAGTATATATTGGTTTTGTATTTAGAATTTCTGCCGGTTCGATTGTAAGTATATCACAATCTAATATTGTAAAATCTGCCAATTTGTCTACTTCAATTGAACCCAATATATCTTCTTGGAATGCGGCATAAGCCGCCCAAATAGTGTATCCTTTAATTGCTTCCTCAATTGTCATTTTCTGTTCAGGTAACCAACCAACTTTGGGATAGCCACTCTCATCTTGACGTGTAACTGCATTATGAATTCCAATTAATGGATTTGGAATTTCTACAGGAAAGTCAGATCCGCAAGGAATGATTACTCCCTCATCTAAAAAACTTCTAAATGCATAAGCCCCCTTAACTCTTTCAGGACCAATTCTATCTTCGGTCCAAGGCATATCCGATACTGCATGTTGCGGTTGCATTGCCGGTATTACACCTAAATCGGCATAACGTGAAACATCAGCAAGGTTCACAATTTGAGAATGTTCAATACGAAAACGATGATCTGCTTTTGGATTCTCTTGTAATGCTTCCTCATATATATCCAACATTGTACGTATAGCTTTATCGCCGATGGCGTGGGTACAAACTTGAAAATCTAATTCCAGGGCTGCTTTACAAACTTCAAGCATATGAGAATTTTCAGTTACTAACAATCCGCTATTTTCGAGGTCGTCACTATATGGTTCTAACAAAGCAGCACCACGTGACCCCAACGCACCATCTGCGTACAATTTAACACTTTTTACTCTAAGAAAATCATTTCCATAAGAATCAATTTTATGCTTTTGAAAAAAATTGTTCAAGTCGGCAGTAACAGTATCCGACAGCATCGCATTTACACGAATTGACATTTCCCCATTATCAATTAAATATTTGTAATCGTCAATTCGTGATGTTGGTATCCCCGCATCGCCCATACCCGTCAAACCATATTTTGCACATTGATACGCGGCGTTCTGGATTATTTTACGCAATTTTTCGGACGAATATTTTGGTAAATGATCAGTTATCAGTACTTCTGCATTATCCAAGAATATTCCGGTTGGTTTACCATTTGCTTCGTGAAATATTTTCCCGCCATCAGGATTTGCAGTATAGCTATCAATACCGGCAATTTCCATAGCTTTTTGATTGGCTAATATAGCATGTCCATCAATCCTTGAAAGCATAACAGGATTATTAGGTGAAATCTTACTCAAAGCTTGGTGAGTTGGAAATTCCATAATCTCCCAATCGTTCTGATCCCAACCGCGACCACGAATCCACTCTCCCTGTTCAACAGTTTTCACCTTCTCTTTAACTAAATTAAGTACTTCCTGAAAACTATTTGTACCTACTAAATCAATATGTTCCAACGATTTCCCATAGCCGGTTAAATGTCCATGTGAATCAATCAATCCGGGAAGAACTAACTCACTATTTAGTTCAATTACTTTTGTTTTATCTGTAATATATTTTTTGACATCTTTATTTGTGCCAACAAAAATGATCTTATCATCTTGAACTGCGACCGCTTCAGCAATCGAAAAATTGTTATCAACGGTAGCAACCTTACCGCCAATTATTACTAAATCAGCTGTTTTTGAATTTGTACATGACATAATTATTAGTCCAATTAATAGTAATATTTTTATCATAGGTTTTTTTATTTACAAATCATAATGAATACAAAACAATTAGTATAGTGGTAGAGAGGTTGAGAGGTAGAAACTGATTACCTCTCACTTCTCACCAATCACCTCAATTTCTATTTATTCATTAATGATTCAATTTCTTTTACCGTTTTAGGTATCGGTTTTCCTAAAACTCGGTGACTATTTTTTGTAACCAAGATATTATCTTCTATTCTCACACCACCGAAATCAAGGTATTCGTTTACTTTTTTATAATTAATGAATTCTTTGAATTTATTTTCACTTTGCCATTGTTTAATTAATTGCGGAATAAAGTAAATACCCGGTTCAACAGTTACCACATGACCTATTTGTAATTCTTTCGCAAATCGTAAATATGCTAATCCAAATTGATCACTCCGTTTTATTTTATCATCGTAACCAATATAATCCTCTCCCAAGTCTTCCATATCGTGCACGTCCAATCCCATCATGTGTCCTAATCCATGCGGAAAAAATAGAGCGTGAGCACCTGCTTTTACTGCGCTATCAACGTCACCTTTCATAAGTCCGAGTTTTTTCAATCCTTCCGCAATTATCCTCGCAGTTAACAAATGTACATCAAGATATTTTACACCGGGCTTTATAGCTTTTATCGCAGCTAATTGCGATTTTAACACAATCTCATATATTTCTTTCTGCTTTTTAGTAAATTTTCCACTTACAGGAAAAGTACGTGTAATATCACTTGAATATAGTCCGTTTGATGATTCAGCACCGGAATCATTAATTACAAGATTCCCTTTTTGCATTTTGTTATTATAATGATGATTATGTAATCGCTCACCACGAATAGTAAAGATCGGTAAATACGCCCACCTGCTACCTTTTGAAATCAGTATTTTTTCCATGCTCTCGACAATTTCGTATTCATATTTCCCGGGCTTGGTTTTCTGCATAGCAGATGTATGCAATTTATATGAAATTTTTAATGCTTTCTCAATTTCATAAATTTCTTTTTTTGATTTAATTGATCTTTGACTAATAACAGCTTTGGTTAGTTCTACAGAGTGCTTTTCCTTTACATGATCAACAGAAACATTTAATAACTCTGAGATTTTTAGAATATTATCATCTAAATGTTGCGGAAGATAATGAACTTTCCTCCTACCCTTTCTGTAATTCAGCAGTACATTTTTCAGAGTTGAAATTTCAGCAGTTTCAGTTACCCCGATCAATTTTGCCTTTTCAGCTAATTTTTTCTGCTCCCCTTCCCAAATAATTTCCTCTGTTGTCAGATCGTGTCCAAACAATATTTCTTTCCCTGTACCAATATCAATTAGAGCCGCCAAACCTGGTTCATTTAATCCCCAATAATATAAAAAATTACTATTCTGACGAAATTTATGAACTGTGTCTCTTATTAATACTTGCGATTCACCATTTCCGATGAATAAAATAATTCCACTTTTTACATTTTCCTGTAACTCTTTCCGTCTTTTTATATATACTTTTGATTTAAACATAAATAACCCTTCTTTAATAATAAAAGTTACAATTCTAATATTCTTATTTAATATATAATTTAGAAATTGATTCAATTTAATTAAAAATAACAATGTAACAAAAAATACTGGATTTAGAGTATTTACAAAGCAATATTAATTAAGTAATTTTACCATACTAATATAGTATTATCTATTAATTAATGTAGAGAGAAATAACAAATGAATAAAATCATTCACTATAAATTATTTTATCTTACTACTACTATAATAGTTTTATCTTTATTATTAATAGGTTGCCCTAAAAAACCTACAGAACCTACTCCAACTATTGAATGCCCAGAAGGTTATCATCTCTGTGATAGTGATGCAGACACGCTTACCTGCTGCCCCGATGAAATACCCGTAACAATGACACAAACTCATGTGAATTGGCCTGGATTAGCTAATACTCCCTGGCCCATGTTCATGCATGACCCACAGCATACTGGTAGAAGTCAGTATTCTGGACCCGCCTTAGGCGAAGTGGAGTGGGCATTTCCACTAGATCCATTTTTAACTGAAGTATTCACAAATCCTGTTATTGATCCAAATGGTAATTTAATATTATCAACGAGACACGATCAACGTAATGAAGGAAAATTGTTTTCTATTACGCCAGATGGTGTTATTAATTGGAAAATTGATTTTGGAGGAGGTATGGATTCATCGCCGTTAATATCTTCCGATAATCATATTTATGTTTGTCATTCTGACTTTGGGTGGAATACCACCTTTTTAGTTAAACTAGATTTGGCGGGCAATATAATTTGGAAACAAGAATTTGATTTTATTCGTCGTTATAAAGATGCTGGTAATTTATCACCAAATATATCGATAGATGGTAAAACAATTTATATTTGCGGATTTGACTCTACTTTAACCGCCGTTAATTCCAACGGAAATATTGAGTGGCGATTTCAGGCTAATAGTCCGACAAAAGGCGCACCATCAATTTCACCGGATGGGCAATCGATCTATTTTATATCAAGAGAGAATGAATTATTTTCAATAGATAATTCAGGAAATAAAAATTGGTCAATAAAGTTTAGCGCGACCTACGAAGTGGGTAATTCTTGCTATCCGGTTATTGATTCTGACGGAAACCTTTATTTCTACTTAAATGGAGTGATCAGGTCCATAAGTCCAGATGGATATATTAGGTGGGAGGATCCAAACACCTTTTTCTATCAAGAGTATTTAAATGGTTGTTCAATTGGTCCTAATGGCGGTATATACGTTACTGCTGATAGATACATTAGTGTATATAATTATGATGGAACTCTTCGTTGGTCAAGATCTAACTATAGAAATCAGACCAAATTTACAATAGACAAAGATGGCAATTCTTATATTGGCTTGAGAAATTACACTACTGACGATAACATTAACCTATACAGTTATACGCCTTCTGGACAAGAAAGATATTCAGGGATAGAAGGTAAATTTACAATTGCATCTCAGGGCTGTATAAGCTCTGACAATTTTTTATACATAGGCTCAGATGATGACATTACTGCAGCATTTTTCAAAATAAGATAAGGAGTTAACAATGAAACGTATAATGATACTGATTATATTTTTCCTCACAGTGAGTTATCTAGGAGCTCAGAGATATAATGGTGAGCTATATGTTTTTCAGAGTGGTGGTACTGCCAGAACTTGGGTTGTTGAAGATGCCTCAACAATTTATGGACTTTATAGTTCCGGTTATCCAATTAAGACAAGCGGTTATGATTATAAGACAACCCCAATCCCAGTGTATGCTATAAACTGTGAATTTGGCGAAGGCGAAGATATATATTATGCTTTATATAAAGTGTCTGTAAACGGAGACTATATGTATGTTGATTTTAGAGACTGTCATTATGCAAATGGAGATGGTCTCTATGGAACAGATTATGATGATTGTGATGTTAGAATTGAGTATTTCCCGGCAACCCATAATTTTAAAAGTTACAATTCGGATCTAGGTACTTGGCGTACAATTGCAAATCATGGCACAGTTAGAGTTTGGGAAGACAGTCGTAAATCTCCATCCTATGCTATATCTTCAGGTTTTGGAGTGCCTAATACACCAACAGGATTTGATTCTTCACTGGAGAGTACTGGTGGTGGACAATACAGCCCTAAGCTTGATTGGAATGCTAATACAGATTATGATATAGATGCTTACCAATTATGGAGAAAGTTAAACAATGACAGTTGGTTCTTAAAAGCAACAATTAATCATCCTACTACTACTTATACTGATTACAGTATAATAATAGCTGGCAAAAATACTAATTACGTCTACTATAAATTAAGAGCCAAAGATTGGGGTTCATTATATTCTAGTTATACCGGTATACAAACTCTAAGATATAATATGTCTATGAGTATAGTTGACAATAATGAAAGTAGCATTGATGTAATAATACTAACACCGGAAGAATTTACATTATACCAAAATTCGCCAAACCCATTTAATCCTTCGACAACTATTTCGTTTGCATTACCTGAACCGTGTCATGTTAATCTTATTATATATGATATTATGGGGAATAAAATTGATCAAGTATTTTTAGATGATTTAGCATCTGGCAGTCATCAATTACGATGGAATGGAGAAAAGCCTAACGGAGAGAGTGTTGCTTCAGGAATTTATATCTACAAACTAGAAGCTATTGCCTTAAACAGTGGCAATATATATGTTGAGAATAAGAAAATGCAATATATGAGGTAGCAGTCGTAAATAGACTATATCTTTTGTTCCGAACGCTCAATAATTTCATTTTGCAGGTCGGTTCCTAAATCGACAAAATAATCGCTGTAACCGGCCACCCGAACTATCAAGTCCCGGTATTGCTCAGGATTTTTCTGCGCTTTCCTTAATGTGTCCACTGTTACAACATTAAACTGAATATGATGCCCATCCATTTTAAAATATGAACGAATCAAATGTCCTAACTTCTTTAAACTCGCTTCACTTTCTAATACTTGCGGAGTGAATTTTTGATTGAGCAATGTTCCGCCGGTTCGTAAATGATCAATTTTTGCAGCAGATTTCAATACTGCCGTCGGGCCGTGCCGATCTGCGCCTTGAACAGGCGATATTCCTTCCGATAATGGCGTACCGGCTTTGCGCCCATCAGGTAAAGCACCGATGACACTTCCAAAATATACATGGCAAGTAGTCGGTAAAAGATTAACTCGGTATTCTCCCCCCTTTGTATTTGGACGACCGTCAATCGCTTCAAAATACATCTCAAATACTTGCCGCACAATATCATCCGCTTGATCATCATCATTACCGTATTTTGGAATATCATTTAGTAATGTGTGGTATAAATCATCGTACCCGTTAAAATTATTTTTGATCGCCTTCAAAAATTCTTCCATCGATAATTTTTTATCATCAAATACAATATATTTAAGGGCCGAAAGCGAATCGGTAATACTGCCCATACCTACACCTTGAATATAGGATGAATTGTAACGGGCACCTCCCGCGTTATAATCAACACCTTTTGTAATACAATCATCAATCAATAAAGACATAAACGGCGACGGTAAAATTGTTGCCCAAAGCCGTTCAATGATTCTATTCCCGCGAATTTTGATATCAATAAAATGATTTAATTGTTTTTGGAATGCATTTAGTAATTCATCAAATGATTTAAATTTTGTTGTATCACCGGTCTTCAATCCGATTATCTTCTTAGTTCGCGGATCATAACCATTATTTAATGTTATCTCCAACACTTTGGGAATATTAAAATAACCTGTAAGAATATAACTTTCTTTACCAAACGCTCCCGCCTCAACACAGCCGCTTGCACCACCATTACGAGCATCGATGATTGACTTACCCTGCCGTGTAAGCTCCTGAATAATTGCATCCGTATTAAAAATTGAAGGTTGGCCAAATCCGGTTTTTACTATTTTTAAAGCGCGTAATAAAAATTCATCAGGGGTTTTCTTACTAATTTGCACCATTGAGCTCGGCTGTAACAGCCGCATTTCTTCAATTACATCTAAAATTATAAATGACAATTCATTGACCGCATTTTCACCTGTCTCAGTCAATCCTCCTGTATTAATAAGACAAAAATCAGTATAGGTGTTACTTTCTTGGGCGGTAATTCCCACCTTTGGAGGGGCAGGTTGATTATTGAATTTTATCCAAAATGCTTGCAATAATTCACGTGCTTTTGCTTCGGATAAACTTCCATCAGCAAGTCCTTTTTTATAAAAAGGATATAAATGTTGATCTAATCGCCCGGGATTAAAAGAATCCCAGGTATTTAGTTCCGTAATAACTCCTAAATGCACAAACCAATAATATTGTAATGCTTCATGAAATGTTTCAGGTGCATTTTCGGGTACTTTATTACATATTCGTGTAATTTCTAGTAATTTGGATTTACGTTTTCTATTTTTTTCTTTTTCTGCAAGTAATGTTGCTTCTTTTGAATATCTATCAGCAAATTTGATTAAAGCATCTGCTGCTATCTCAATTGCTTTTAATTCTTCTTGTTTATCGTAAGCATTTGGATCATTCAATAAATCCAATTTGGCAATACTTTTTTGTATATCCTTTTTAAAATCTGTGAACCCTTTGCGGAAAATTTTGTCATCCATAACCGTGTGGCCCGGAGCGCGTTGTTCCATAAATTCCGTAAATACTCCTGCTTTGTAAGCAGCGTTCCATTCGTCACTAACTTCCTCTAAAATTCTATCGCGAATCGAGCGGCCGCTCCAAAATGGTTGTATTTTCTTTTGCTGAATTACGAACGATTTTTCATCAACTTTAAAGGAAACTTTCTCACGGTTATTTAATATTTCAAAATCTTCTTTTGTGTGTGTACAAATTTCAGGGTAGGTTGGCGTCGCCTTAGGCGATGGACCTCGCTCACCGACAATCAATTCACCATCATTAATACATATTGATTTATTTTCTAGTAAGTACTTAAAAGCTAAAGCTCGTGCAACCGGTATAGAAACGCGACCGGCTACACAGCTTTGATAAAAATTTGTTAGCAGTTCGGCTCTTTCCAGGGATATAGTCGGCACAGCATCTAAACTCTTTTGACGTAATTTTTTAATGCGGTTATTCATAATTATTCACCTAATGTGGCATTAATTCCTTGATCCATAAATTGCTGTTTAATCTCCAATAATTTCTGTTTAGATTGTACTTTTAATTTACCCAGATGATTTATCAAATTAAATTTGTCCAATTTATCCCGATTTAAAGGATTATAAGCCAATAAAGTTACATTTGGCAACGGACTGAGTAAGCTAATAAATTGTATAATTTGATTAATATTCTTATCAGTATCGGTTATACCGGGAATTAATGGAATACGTAATTCAACGTTGTTTCCTTCATCAATAAGTTTCATTAGATTCTTATGCGCTCGTTTATTTGATACTCCCGTATACTTTTTGTGCAATTCTTCATCAATTATTTTTATATCGTATAAAAATAGATCAACATATTTTTGAATTTTTTCAAAATCCTTCCAACTCACCTCTCCAGAAGTATCAACTACCGTATGAAGATCAGTTTTTTTACATCTTTTTAATAATTCAAGCAGAAAATTAATTTGTACTAATGGCTCACCACCTGAAAATGTTACACCGCCGTTTGATTCATCGTAGAAAACTCTATCCTTTTCAATTTTTTCCATTACTTCATCTACAGACATTTCATAACCAACTATTTCATGCTTAGTTGATTTTTTAACACGGTCTTTTACAACAAATTTTTCTATTCCAACATTTTTACTCTCAGGATTATGGCACCATTGGCAAGCCATTGAACAACCTTTAAAAAATATTGTTGTACGGATTCCAGGACCATCGTGAATGGCATATTTTTTTATATCGAAAATGATTCCTGTTTTACTCATAATTGGATGCGAATTTCAAGATAAATTATAAAGAGAAACAATGTAAAATAATTATTAACCACAAAGACACGAAGAATTAGCATAAGAAAAAAGTGCCCACTAAATCAGTAGACACTTTAACTCAAAAATTCACAAACTCATTGACTCATTAGCTCTTCTCAATCATAATCTTTCCACCTTCAATAACTGCTTTTAGTTTATTTTCTTCAGGATGTTCTAAAATATGCTTCGATAGTTCTTCCAAAATCTCCCATTTGATGATGCTGTTAGTGAATTCTGCCACTGAAACCTAATCCCTGATTACTGCCACCTAATGCAACTTAAGCACACTTCCGCCAATGAACTCGTACCCACTCTATCCCCAGCCCTTTCTCTCGGGAGAGAAAGGGAGCTTTTCTCCCTCTCTTTATAAGAGAGGGTCAGGGTGAGTTACTGCCAAAGGTTGTACAGTATTAATTAGCAAGTTCATCTATAATTTTCTCTAACTTCTCAATCACAACATCAATTTCATTTAATACTTCTATATTGGAAAACCGAAATACTTGCAGACCAAGTTTATTTATAATTTCGCTTCGTAATTTATCATAATCTTTTTGTTTTTCGTGAATTCCGCCGTCTATTTCAATAACTAATCGTAATTGGTGGCAGTAAAAATCTGCAATAAAAAATCGTCTTACATCATTAATCTCAAAAACAATCGGATATTGACGGTTAAACTTGTAACCCTTAACCTTACGATTGCGTACCACTTGCCAAAATAACTTCTCAGCGGGTGTGCTGTTTTTTCTTAATGATCTACAAACTTCTTTAATTGATATGTTCATTTTTAACCACTCATCCCCAAGCCCCTTCTCTCAAGAGAGAAGAGGAGTATTTGATTTCCCTCTCTTCTTAAGAGAGGGATTAAGGGTGAGTTATTAACCATAGGTGGTGTAAGTTATAAATCAATGCAACTTTAGCACACTCCCACCGATAAACTCCCGCATTAAGGAATCCCACGGAATTATCTTTTCATCGTAAAAATCATTTACTTGTGAGAGCAGATTGTGGATTCTTTCAGCACGAATAAAGGCATCGCGGCGTTTAGGATCATCCTGCCATTCTTTTATGTAATCAGGGAGATTATCATAAGTGAATTTCTTGAGATAGGGTAATTCAAACGGAATTGCGCCATTCACTATAAAATCAGTATCGCCTTGGAACGGAATTATGTGTTTTAATTCACTGCGTCGTACATAATGCCAATGTCCAATGGTTTGACGCATATCATAGCCACGCGTTGCACTGTCACGTACCATGCGTCTTAAAAGGCGGATATCCGTCCAACGAATAAAACGATTATCATTATCTTTTAACTGAGAAATCGTTTCAATATAAACTTTTACTTTGTTCTCATCCGGTACGCTTTGCGTCATCGGCTCATATAAGCCGTGCAGCGTATCAATAATCATTACCTGATTGGGCAAAATGGTTTTTTCCTGAACATTGAGATGGCGTTTACCCTTTCCAAAATCATAATATGGCATCTTGATAGTTTTTCCATCAATTAGTTCAGCAAGATGCTGATTGATTAGCGTTATATCCAATGCTTCCGGTGTTTCAAAATCATAATCACCATACTCATCTTTTGGATGAAATTCCAAATCAAAGAAATAGTGGTCAAGATTCAATGCAACAGTATCCATACCGGCTTCATTTAGCTGGTGCGAAAGTTTAGCAGTTGTAGTAGTTTTACCTGAGGACGAAGGTCCGGCGACAATAATCAATTTTACATTGTCTTTCTCTTGGGAAATTTCCTTGGCAATGTTTTGGATATGACGATTAAAATTTTGCTCAAAGGATTTTACTAAGCCCGGCATATTTCCATCGTGAATTATCTTGTTTAATTTTTCGATAGTCTCGCATTGATGTTCAAGATTCCATAACAACGACTCGTACATTGTACGATATGGAATGCGTGGATCTTCTGTTAAACGTCCTTTCTTAAATTTTTCACGACGACGATATTCACGATAAATTATATAGGCTTTCGCCGTTTTACCATGCCCATTATCAATTAGCACCCTTTCAACGTTGTCTTGTATTTCATTCACAAGCGGCATATCCGGCGCGCTAAAATTTTTATTTACAATTAAGGTTACTTCGTGAGCAAGTTTTACACTTAATTCTTTTTGGTGTCCTCCAATTGATGCCGCTGCGCGATAAATTCCGTCAGCTATTTTTTCTTCATCAAAGGGTACTATTCGCCCGTCGCGTTTTACTACGTGTGTAACCGGGTTATTCTTCTTTTGATTCATTTTTCTATTTTCTTTCAGTAGTAATAATCGTTTAAATTTAATGATAAACGATAAATAATTAAGGATTTAATATGAATGATGTTGATTTTAAAGGTTTTAAACCGGTAACCGTAAATTTCCTGCAGGAATTATCTGAAAATAATAATCGAAATTGGTTTATGCAGAATAAACAACGTTATGAAGCGGATGTATTAACTCCAGCTTTAAATTATATCTCCGCAATGAGCGAACTGTTAGCTAAAATTTCTCCACAATTCAATGCAGTCCCAAAGCGCATTGGTGGATCACTTATACGAATTTATCGCGATACGCGTTTTTCCAAAGATAAAACACCGTACAAAACAAATATTGGAATTCATTTCCGACATCGGCTGGGAAAAGATATGCATGCTCCCGGATATTATATACATATTGCTCCCGATGAAATTTTTATTGGAATTGGTACTTGGCATCCACCATCCGATGC
>JAUWFQ010000088.1 GCA_030606865.1 bacterium | reverse complement strand
ACCGTTCAGAGACCACATCACCAGTACAACCAACATAGTATTTGTCTGATGACATTGAATAGATAATATAAACAATAAACTTCCTCAAGTCGGGGTGAGAGGATTCGAACCTCCGACCCTCCCGATAAATCGGGATGCGCTCTATACAATAGAATTGTCAGTTAATCTCTCAATTAATGCTCTACTCTTCCAACGCTTAATTTCTTTTTCCCTCTGTCGAGCTTCTTTTATTGTGCGGAACTCCTCTGAATACTTTAGAACCCAATCATCAGATCTTCCAGTATATCCGCTATGGTTTGAGTTATGCCTCCTTAACCGTTCAGAGACCACATCACCAGTACAACCAACATAGTATTTGTCTGATGACATTGAATAGATAATATAAACAATAAACTTCCTCAAGTCGGGGTGAGAGGATTCGAACCTCCGACCCCCTGCTCCCAAAGCAGGTGCGCTAACCGGGCTGCGCTACACCCCGAAAAATGGCGGGTGAGAGATGGGATTCGAACCCACGACCACCTGGACCACAACCAGGAGCTCTAACCAGCTGAGCTACTCCCACCATTTGGCTCTAAAATGAGCGGCGAAAATTAAATGTGATTTTTCTTCTAATCAAGTTGAACTTATAATAATATAAATCATATCCAAGACCGTATCAAATAGCTTTTTCAAATCAGTTTACGAATTGTAACTTTCACTATGCGCTTACTACGCCGATATATCATCAAAGAATTGCTTTCACCATTCATATTTTCATTGTTAGTGATAATATTTATCCTTTTCGTGCAGTTCTTGCTACGTGCAATTGATCGATTTCTTGGCAAAGGAATTGATACATTTACAATACTTGAATATTTATTTCTAAACTTAGCTTGGATCGTCGCTCTCGCAGTACCGATGGCAATATTAATTGCCTCGCTGATGACTTTTGGAAGATTATCCGAAGACAATGAGATCACTGCAATGCGAGCAGCGGGAATTAGTTTTTTAAAGATTATTAGACCCGGGTTAATTTTTGGAACAATTGTATGCCTATTACTTCTCTATTTCAATAATTTTGTTTTACCTGAAATGAATTTTCGAGCTCGGATATTATCCGGTGATATTTATCGGAAAAGACCTGTAATGAGCATTGACCCCGGACATTTTATCGGTGATCTACCGAACTACGGCATGATTATCGGCGGTAAAACCGGCGAGATTATGGAAGATGTAAGAATCTTCAGTAAAAATAGTCGTAATAAACAGACCAGTATATACTCAAAAACCGGGGAGCTGGAAACGATCGGTAACCAACTAATACTTACGCTTTATGACGGAGAAATACATGAGTTGGACGTTAAGGATTTTGGCGAGTACCGACGCATTCAATTTTCAAAACATAAAATTAATATTCCCATGGATGATCTCCTATTAATGCGACGCGATACATCTAACCGAACGGATAGAGAAATGACAATTCCTATGATGCTTGAAAGGAAACAAAGCTATCAAAATAGAGTCAATAGTGTTTGGAAACGCATGGGTAATAACTATTACAAAACAACCGGTGATTCTATTGTTCCGAAGACGCTAAAAAAAACATTATCGGATTTATCTGATTATCAACAAAATGTTGAAAAGGATACATCATTTTCTCAACTCCAAATCAATACAAAAACACGCAAAGTCAAAACATTGGAACGGCAAATGACAAATGAGTTCAATTTGTTGAACAGTTATCAAAAAAGTATCAATAAATATGGAGTTGAAATTCATAAAAAATTCTCTTTACCGGTGGCCTGTATTTTATTTGTGTTGTTGGGTACTCCATTAGGAGTTTTGGCTCGTAAAGGAGGATTTGTTGTTGGAATGAGTTTAAGCTTCGGATTTTTCTTAATTTATTATTTATTATTAATTGGCGGTGAGGAAATGGCTGATCGAAATATTGTTTCGCCGGTCGTTGGGATGTGGGCTGCTAATGTAGTTTTATTTATTATCGCATTTTATCTAACAGTTAGGACGGTGCGAGAACGGACACCACTACGTATTAAGTGGCCATCATTTTTAAATCGGAAAAAGCAGGAATAGTATGATACCTTCTGAAATTATAAAGCAAAAACGGAACGGAAACGAAATTTCACATGCGCAAATTAAAGATTTTATTAACGGATATCTCAGTGAAGAAATACCGGAATATCAAATGTCTGCCTTATTGATGGCAATATTTTTTAATGGCATGACGGAATCCGAAATATCAGCCTTAGTTGATGTAATGCTGAATTCAGGGGAAAGAATGGATTTTACACATCACAGCAACTATGTTGCCGATAAACATAGCACCGGTGGCGTTGGTGATAAAGTTTCAATTATTCTTGGACCATTGTTGGCAGCCGCCGGAATTGCAATTCCGATGTTAAGCGGTAGAAGCCTTGGCCACACCGGTGGAACTCTTGATAAACTAGAAACAATTCCAGGATTTAAAGTTAATATTAATCTTGATGATTTTCGTAAACAAGTTGATTCAATTGGAATAGCGATGATCGGACAAACAGAGGATATTTGCCCAGCTGATCGTCGAATGTATGCTCTACGCGATGTTACCGGTACTATTGAATCTATACCTCTAATTAGTGGTTCAATTATGAGTAAAAAGATAGCCGAAGGCATTAGTGGATTAGTATTAGATATTAAAACTGGTAACGGCGCTTTCATGAAAAACATTGATGATGCTCATATACTTGGTGATACGCTAACTAAGATTGGAAATGCATTTAATATTAATACAGATGTGGTTTATACCAGTATGAATCAACCGCTCGGGAAAACTGCCGGACTTTGGTGCGAGGTACGGGAATCCATAGATGGATTAAAAGGAAACGGTCCCGATGATACAATGCAAGTCACTTTTGAGCTTGGAGCTAAATTAATATTACAAGCGGGATTATCTAAAACTCAATCAGAAGCTATTGCATTACAAAATGAATTAATATCAAATGGAAAAGCTTACGAAAAATTTATAGAGATGGTAGAATATCAAGGTGGAAATCCTCAAGATATAGAAAATTACAACCAATTACATCAACCAAAACTTTCTAAGAGCTTGAAATCTGAGGAATCAGGTTATATACAAAGCATGGATACATACAAAATCGGTTTAGCAACTATAGAATTAGGTTGTGGCAGGAAAAAAACTACTGATATGGTTGATCCAACAGCCGGTATACAATTTTATAAAAAAATTGGAGATAAAGTTAACAGAGACGACACACTACTTAAATTTTTTAATTCTAATAACAGTAAACTTGTTCCTGCTGAGGTTTTGCTTAAAGAAAGTATCCAGATAGGTGGAAAAAAGGTTGAACACAAACTATTCTTAGACTAAGGGATTTGTATAATTACAACTCTTACTTTTTACTAACAACTAATAAATACGATGTAAATCACAGGTGTCTATTGGTTCAGTCCCAACAATAAAAATCTCCTTCTCTATTGGACAACCGGAAACAGGAAGTTTCTTGGATTCCGAACAAATTTCTACTTCTACTACTCCCTCCGGGCGTATAAATTCTTCTTCCGGTAATTCTAAGGTGTCATGGGCGGCTTTCATAAATTTTGCCCACACCGGTAAGGCAGCCAAATTTCCAAATTGCTTTTCCCCTAAACTTACAATTGGCGGACCGTCAATCCCGAACCAAGTTCCTGCTACAATTTGTGGTGTAAAACCAACAAACCAAGCATCACGATAATCTTGTGATGTTCCGGTTTTCCCGGCAGCCGGTCGCCGAAAATCGTATGCCCAACGCGATCGAGAACCTGTACCACCATTTACAACGGACTCCATTAAACTTGTAACAACATAGGCAGTACGCTCGTTTAATACTTCTTCTTGTTCCGGAAAATATTCTGCTATAATATTGCCAAACCGATCCTCTATGCGAGTAATAGCAAATGGTTTGGAATAAACTCCACTATTTGCAAAAGCAGCATAAGCTGCAACAATTTCGATTGGATAGACTTCTGAAACGCCAAGAGCGATTGCATCCACCGGTAGAATTGGCGTTGTGAATTTCATTCGTTCAGCAGTATTCTTTATTTGATCGGCAGGTGCCAATTTTTGTTGAACCATTCGAATTGATATCAAATTTAGGGATCTTTGCAATCCTTCCCGTAATGTAGTTAATCCACCGGTTGATTCATCATCGTTGCGCGGCATCCATTTAATCCATTCTCCATAACCATCTTGTCTATTTAAAACTACTCGCTGATTCAATAATTGTTCTGTGACAGGATAACCATTGTCAATCGCTGTAGTATAAATAAACGGTTTAAATACTGAGCCGGGTTGCCTTGGGGCTTGAACCGCCCGATTGTATTGATCATGATAATCCGGTCGACCACCAACCATTGCAAGAATTGCGCCCGTTTTTGGATCTAGAGCGACAAATGCTGTCTGAACAAGTAATTTATTGCGTAATTCTTCATATAGCGGGATTTCTCCATGCATCATCATCTTTACGGAATCAATAGGAAATATTTCAAAATCAACCAATTCGGGAAATAATTCCTCATCATTGAATATTTGATAATTATATCTTCGTTGATTCACTACGATTTGTTCCGCTATCGCTTTCTCAGCGATTGACTGCAACCGCGAATCAAGTGTAGTGTAAATTTTTAATCCATCACGATAAATATTTACGCCTAATTTTTCATCTTCTTTTTCCAACAAACGACGCACGTACTCGATAAAGTATGGTGCTAAACCGGTTTCAGCAGTTTCAGACACATTTAATTCTGTTATATTCATAGCGGAATCTTGTTCTGCTTTTGTTATATAGCCTTGGTTTACCATAAGATTTAAAACGGTGTTTCTTCGGGCAACCGCTCTGTCCCAATGATTTATTGGTGAATAGGAAGCAGGAGATGGTAGGACACCTACTAACATTGCACTTTCACTGAGGGATAATTCACTGGTGTTCTTCCCAAAGAATCTTTTTGACGCTGCTTCTACTCCATAGGTACCATGCCCGAAATGTACTGTATTCAAATACATTCCCAAAATTTCATCTTTTGTATATGTCCGCTCAGTTTGGATAGCAGTAACTATCTCTTTTATTTTTCGCCATATAGAATTTTCAAAACCTATTGTTTCATAAAGATTTCTTGATAGTTGTTGAGTAATCGAGCTAAAACCTTGCTTGTAGCTCATAGATAAAACATTTACCGCTACTGCTCTAAAAAAACTTTTACTGTCTATTCCCCAGTGTTCTTCAAATCGCTTATCTTCAGAGGCAATAGTGGCATTTTTCATATATTCCGGGATACTGTCAGGATTGACGAAGACACGCTTAGTTTGAAATAATTCATCAATGAGGACACCGTCACTCGAGTATATTTGTGTAACAAGATCCGGATCGAAATTTTCTAACTGTTCAATTGAGGGCAATCCTCGCGAAAAAATAAATATTAAAAGTAATCCGGCAATGAAACCGAATCCAGCAATTTTTAAAGATAATCGGAAAATTTCTTTCCACTCAACCAAATCTTGGTTTTTTAATATTTCTATAATATTTCTCATAAAAATTTCGGGATGTTATCACTTCTATTTAGTGAAATAACATCCCAATAATTTAGTTCCAATTATATTTATTTAGTATCCACTATATTGTTTGTGTAATTTTTATATCAAATTATTTTTCACTATAATAATAAGTGATGAGCATTTTTTAAACTAAATACATATTGGAGAATGGCATGGGAGGACAGGGATCGGGAGGAAATGTTTTAGCTGCATTAGCAAGCTTCTTCATACCGGGATTAGGCCAACTTTTGCAGGGAAGATTAGGTATGGCTATAATTCATTTTTGTTTAGCAGCAGCTCTATGGATAATTCTATTGGGATGGATCATTCACTTATGGTCAATTATAGATGCAGCAAGATGGAATTAGAATAAATAATTCTTTGTGTTGTAATAATGAATTATTTTTTTATTATGATAATTCGTTATAATTAACAGTTATACATATTTCGGTACAGTCCAATGACATCGCTTGTATTGTTGGAATGATAACTCGTTATTAACCGTTTAATAATTGATCTCCATAAACTAGATTATTTCAGTAAAAACTTGACTATCAAATTGTATAGAAAAAATAGACTAGAAATTTACATATTCATTCTGTATTGATATAATATTTTATATTTAGATTAAATACGTTTTGAGTTATAAATGTTAAAGGCAATTGAATTATTATTTAATAAAACCAAAAAACGTTAATTATAAAGCAACTTTTATTATTTTCTAATTTAAAGGAGATAGATTTTTATGGGTTTATTTTATGAAGTACCAGGCTTTACAGGTTGGGCAATTTTTCTTCTTGTTCTCTTTACTTTAATGGCTTTCAATGAATTTGGTCGTACCACAAAATGGGGCGGAATTGTACTTTTTCTAGTTGTTCCTATTCTGTTAACTATCTTTGTCTGGCCAAAGACTGCAGCCCCCGGCAATGAATATGGTACGGGAAATTGGTTTAACTGGGTAAAAACCTACTCAGCCCTTGCCGGATGTCTTGGTTTTATGGCTATTCGCTACATTCCAGGTCTTGCCAAAAAGAAGTGGGTGTTATGCTTCCCTCCCCTTATACTTGCACTTAATATTCTTGAAGCATGTATTCGTGATTTTCAATGCTTTACATATGGCGCATGGAACGGAGCATATGTAGACAATCTTTGGTTGATGTCTGGACCATGGAATATCATGAATGGTATAGCTGGACTGCTTAACATTCTCGTCATATGCGGATGGGTTGGTATAATTATTTCTAAAGATAAATCAAAGGATATGATATGGCCTGATATGATCTGGCCTTGGATCATCGCATATGATTTGTGGAATTTTGCCTATACCTACAACTGTATAGCCGATCATTCTTTCTACGCTGGCGTCGTATTATTGCTTTCATGCACCATACCTGCTTTCTTCATCAAAAAAGGCGCATGGTTACAGCATCGAGCATCGACACTTGCCTTGTGGATCATGTTTGTCATGACGGTTCCTTCGTTCGCAGATCGCATAGCTCCTGTTCCGACCACGCATAATCCAACAGCGTTTTTTATCGTAAGCTTGGTGGCATTAATCACAAACGCTGCTCTAGCGGTCTATCAGTTTAATAAGATTCGTAAAAACAGGCTCAATCCATTAAAAGATGAAATCTTTGTAGAAACAAAGGCTTATAAACATGTCATTGAAGAAAACATATAATTAAGCCAGTACTATCAGAAAGAATCAGAGCACTTCTTGAATTTATTTCTTGAAGTGTTTTGGTTTAGAGTTACGATACTATTTTAAATGATATACGGAAAATTCCATTCCACTCATCCAAATCTTGATTTTTTAGTATTTCTATAATATTTCTCATAAAAAATTCGGGATGTTCTCACTTCTATTTAGTGAAATAACATCCCGATAATTTAGTTCCAAATTTATTGTTTATAAATCTACTAAATTCCAATTATATATTATATGGGGTTCATCTTAAAAAAAATGCTATATATCTAATTTAAAAGAATATGGCGGTCTTATAACTAAAATATTGTTGGCGCTTACCAAAATAAAATTTTTGACAACCAAATATTGATCAGTTTGTCCAAACTGTGAATTTGAAAAATGATTTAATTAGAAAAAGAGTAAAAAAATGATGAAGCATGTACAATTAATTTTATCAATAGTTCTATTTATCGGACTAACAAGCACATGCTCCTTGACGGCTCAGGAAACGCTCAAAACAATCCCATCCGAGTCCTATCAAGCAGTAAACAAAAACATTAAAGTATTTTGGGGACTTTTAGGTTCATATCCAAAAGAAAAACAATATAATCCATATGAACTCACAAGGGAAGATAAAGAAATTGATGCTGCTTCTATCTTATATTCTATTAGAAGAGATTATAAGACTATTGAACAAATATCAAAGCAAACGAATATCGATATCAGAGATATTGAAAAGAAATTAAACGAATTGAAAAAATGTGAATTAGTAACAAAGAAAAAGAATAAATTCATTGTAAATTTTTCTTTTTGGGATATTCCTTTAAGAGATAAAATTAATAGTCTGGGTTTTGAGCTTACTGATCAAATCGTTCAAATTATTAAATCAGAAATTCCTAATTTAAAGGTTATTTTTAAAGAAACCTCTCTTTCTGCACAAGGCTATACTTGGGATGATGTTTCCTTAATTATTATTGGTGGATTGCTATTAGATACAGGATTAAATGACCGTGGATTAAGAAAATGGAAAGTATT
>JAUWFQ010000106.1 GCA_030606865.1 bacterium | reverse complement strand
ATTGGCATAGGCACTTTATATTTATCACGTAATTGAACAACCGATTTAGCCGTTTTAACGCCTTCCGCTACCATTTTCATCTCATCTAGAATTTCGTCCAATTTGCGCCCTTTTCCGAGCTCCTCGCCTACATACCGGTTACGGCTGTGTTTGCTTAAGCAGGTTGCCATTAAGTCCCCTATTCCGCTTAATCCAAAAAAGGTTTCCGGCTTTGCTCCCATTTCTACTCCAAGGCGTGTCATTTCGGTCAATCCGCGCGTAATTAAGGCGGCTTTGGTGTTATCGCCGTAGCCGATTCCATCACATATTCCGGCCGCAATTGCGATCACGTTCTTCAGCGATCCGGCTAACTCAACACCAAGGATGTCCTTATTGGTATATATTCGCAATTTTTCCGATGAGAACTCCTGCTGCACTATTTTGGCGGTTTTCGATTTAACACAAGCCGATACTAAGGTCGTAGGCATTCCGATTGCAACTTCCTCGGCGTGGCTCGGTCCGTATAGCGTTACGATTCTATCTGCATTAATTTTTCCCGCCTCAGCGATTACTTGGCTCATCGTTTGCAAAGTATCGTTTTCAATACCTTTTGCCAAGTTTACGATTATTGCGTCATCTTTGATAAATTCTATGGATTCGCCAATGATACTCCGCACAATATGCGATGGCGTTGCCACAACAACAATTTCCGCATCTTTAAGCGCAGATTGTAAATCAGTTGTGAGCTGTAATTCTTTGGATATTTGTAATTGCGGAATCAAATTATGTTGAAGGGTTTTTTGCATTACTTCCACTTCTTCCGGAAATGGATGCCAACCGATTACATTATGATTTAAAGTAGTTAAATGCTGTGCAATCGTTCCACCCCATGAACCAAATCCAAGTACAGTTATATTCATTTTATTATTGTCTATATATATATATTACCACCCCATTGATCCCCTCCTAATTTAGGAGGGGATTTAGGGGAGGTATTATTTTGTCAAATAAATTTATGTAATTGCGAGGAGTAAAACGACGAAGCCTGCCTATGCCGAAGCTCCGCGCAGGCAGGCAATCTACTAAAGTAAGGAGATTGCTTCGCTACACTGCGTTTCACTCGCAATGACAAGTCCTATTAAACCAATTACCTAATAAACTAATTCCCCTTTAAGCGTATATTTTTTCAATATCTTTAGCGTAGTTCTTTTCTACCACTTTCCGTTTAACCGATAGTTTAGGAGTACTCTCGCCGCTTTCGATTGTCAATTCGTTTGGCAATAATGCATATTTCTTGATTTTTTCGTACTGCGAGAATTTCTCCATCGTCTTTGCGACTTCTGTGTCAAACAATTCATGCACCGAATGATGATCAAGCAAGGTTTTTCTATCACTGTATTCGATCCCTTTGCCTTTTGCCCATTCTTCCAATATCTCAAAAGATGGCACAATCACAGCAGATACGAATCTACGCCTATCACCGATAGCCAAAGCTTGTTCAATAAATTTGGAAGATGTTAGTGCCATTTCCAATGGCGCCGGAGCAATGTTTTTACCACCGGCAGTTACCAAAATACTCTTCTTGCGATCAGTGATCATCAGATAATTATCTTCGTCAAATTTGCCGATATCTCCGGTATATAACCAACCGTCTTTATCAATTACTTCTTTAGTTGCTTCCGGATTTTTGTAGTAGCCAAGCATCACATTTGGACCTTTACAAAGTATTTCGCCGTCATCGGCAATTTTGACTTGAACTTTATCTACTAAACATCCAACCGTACCAAATTTATATAATGATTCTTGGTTAGCTGTAATTACCGGACTTGTCTCCGTTAAACCGTATCCTTCTAAAATCGGAATATTTGCTGATGCAAAAAATTCTCCAACTTCTTTAGATAGCGGAGCTCCTCCGGAAACAAAGAAACGTAAATTGCCACCAACTCTTGCCTTGAGTTTTGAGAATACTAATTTATCTGCTATTTTGAATTTAAATCCTAACATTCCTGATGGTTGTTTTCCGTGTGTCAAAAGTTTTGCAGCTTCTTTTCCAACGCCAATTGCCCACCAAAATATTTTCTGTCTAATTGCCGGATCGTTACTGACTTTGTCAACAACTTTAGCATTGATCTTTTCAAATACGCGTGGAACAGAGATTACGATTGTCGGACCTACTTCCAGCATATTCTCACCGATCGTATCAATACTTTCAGCGTAATATGTTTTTGAACCTAAGGAAAATGCTGTATAATGACCTGTCATGCGTTCAAATACGTGACTTAACGGTAAAAACGATAGGAATGTATCTTCAGTTCCGAAATCAATATGTTTTGCACCGGCTTTTACATTTGATATCAAATTATCATGCGATAGCATAACACCCTTAGGATTGCCGGTTGTTCCGCTAGTATAGATCAATGTTAATAGGTCATTCGGTTTAATGTCTTTTGATGCTTTTTCTAATGTAAATCCGGTATCCTTAATATATTTCTCACCTAACTCAATAATATGATCATAGCTGATAATATTTTTTGCAGGATCATGGGTATTGTCCATCGCAATAATGCCCTTCAGCTTGGGACTATCTTGGATAAACTCCAGAATTTTATCGGTTTGTGGTTGATCTTGAGTGATAACATATTGCGTATCGGAATCATCAATGATATATTTTATTTGATGGGAAATTAAAGTTGGATAAACAGTTACTGATGCCGCGCCAATACTGGCGATAGCATAGTCGCTAAACGCCCAACGTGGACAATTATGAGCTTGAATGGCAACCTTATCATCCTTTTTTAAACCCAAACTCGCTAACCCCGCTGCGAATTTTTTAACTATGTCTTGAACTTCACCATATTTATATTCTTTCCATTCTCCACCAACTTTTTCAAAATATGCCGGTCTTTCTGCGTTGGTTTTTGTTGTTTCTAAAAACATGCCGGGGATTGTTGTATATGCCATTGTTACTCCTTTAATAAAATATTATTAAAAAATTGTACCTAAATATATTGACAATCCATTTTAATAACATCTATTTTCTTTGCGCTAATTTTCAATAATTATTTATATTAGTTCTACAAAATTTGCCGGGGTGGCGGAACTGGTAGACGCGCCGGTCTCAAAAACCGGTCTCATTTATGAGGTGTCGGTTCGATTCCGACCCTCGGCACAAAAAAAAGCCCTGCAATTTGCAGGGCTTTTAATTCGTTAGGGACAGGTCGCGACCTGTCCCTACATTTATTTCTATTAAAGATTATTTATCTTTTTCGCGTGCTTTTTGAATAATGCTTAAGTTATCTAATTCTTTTACGCTGTTCTTGACATTTGTAATTGATTGTTCAATATCAGTTAAACGACGTGTATTACGACGACGTTCACTATCAACATCTGCACGTAAATCACCAAGGTCTCGGTTTACACCTGAAATTTCATTATTTATTTCACGAACTGCTTCATCAAGATCATATGAAACATCTTCTATCTTGCTGGTCAAATTTTCATTTACATTGTTAATTAGATTTGTATTGGCAACAATATTTTGTTGAGCAGTTTGTAAATGTTTACCACGACCAACAAATTGCAGTTCAAGTTTATTAAGACCATCTCTGAATTCCTTATTGACTTGGTCAATATGAGTAAACTGTTTTTTATCCATTAGGTCCATTCGATCCATTACCAAAGTATAAGTATAATATACATATACGCCGCCAACTAATAATAAGATCATAAGGAGTAAAACTATTTTGTCTTTTACGCTCATTGGTTCCTCTAGTGATTAATTAATTAATATTATTTTAAAGTTTTACTTTTACTTCTAAAAGTAGAAGGTATTTTTCTGGGAGCAGAAGATTTTTTTCTTGCTGCTCTAGTTGTGGTTCTTTTTTTTGTAGGCTTCGGATTTAAACTACCAACCAATGATTGAAATTCTTTATTAAAATCATCAATGGTAGTATCAATTCTTTTAATTAATTCGTCTAATATTGATTGACTGTAATAATCATCAATACCATTAAAAATTTCGCCTAACCGATCCTGTAATTTGTTTAACTTATCTTTTTGATTCATATTCTCTGATTACTTTATGTTTGAACTTAATAAAACTACCTTAAAAATTGAAAGTTAATTTGTTATATAAAATGGATAAGACGCAAATTGTATTTTTTGCATTATTGTCATACCCGCATAGGCGGGTATCCATTTACAATTCGCTTTATTAAATTACTTTATTTAATAACGGTAATAATCCGATTAAATCTAGGTATCCATGTTTTTAGATTTAGGGAGAAATAAACAAATAATGCTTCACCTAAAATATAATTTCCTGGAACGAATCCCCAATAGCGCGAATCTAAACTGTCATCGCGATTATCACCCATCGTCCAGTAATAATCTTGCTCGACTACATAATATTCCATTTCAGATATTGGTTTCCCATCGATATGTAAAAATCTAAAATCGGATTCGTTTATGGAATTCATCCACGGATTTAACAGCTTACCGGTTGGAAAATAATCATCATATACAAAATGTTCTCCTTTTCTGCGAAATAAATTATCTGGATCAATTGTAGTAAATTTATATTTTACAACATCGTTAATTAACGCAGCGGAATGACCATCATACAACACGATAGGTAGCCAATAACGCCAATTTGTTTCACTATTGATTCTAACTGTGTCTCCTGCCTCAGGAATACGTATTTTATGGAAAAAGTCTTTATTCCCTTGTCCGGGCAGGAACAAATCTTGCTGAACATAATCCTGATCCAATAATGGTCCAAGGAATTTACCGTTCTTTGATAAGGGTATTAATTCACCGTTAATAAATAACTCTCGATTTATTATCTCAAGTGTATCTCCTGGTCCCGCCACACAACGTTTAACATATTTATGAAAAACATCATGCGGATATTTGAAGATAATCACTTCACCGGGTGTGGGTTCTTTAAATTTCGGCAATCGAATGTATGGTATGCTAAATCCTTTATCCGTGTATGGAATACCAATCCAATCGGGTGTCCGCATTCCATAAACAAATCGGTTTCCGATGAGAAAATCACCAGTCATGATCGTATTTTCCATGCTTCCGGTTGGCACGATGTACGCTTCAATTATTGTTACTTTCAGGAGGAGAGCAATAATAATAATCGTTCCCCAAGATTTTACTTCCTTAATAATTTTGTCAGATTTTAATTTCATATTTTCTAATTTTATATAATAATTCTAATCAAAATTTAATTCGATTCCTTCAAATATTTTAATACTATGATTTTTCCCTAACATCACAGACATTCCATCTAATCTTATATCTCTGCTAATATTATGCTTACCAATGTAAAAATTGATTGCACTTTCCAACTTTCTTAGTTTATTTGTATCTATTTTTAGTTCCGGAGTTGCCATTTGTTCCTTTGCGAATGTTTTGACTTCCGTAAAAATAAGTAAATCATCCTTTTCTGATATTATATCAATCTCACCGTGCGGTGCACAATTTTCATTCATACTTATAATTGTATGACCCTCATTCATTAGTTTGCATGCTGCTAATTGTTCACCAACTATGCCAACCCGTTTCGTTTTTTGTAACCAAGAAATTGTTGGGAGATTTAATGAAACCGGTTTGAATGATTTACGGTGTATCAGCGTTGCTTTGAATTCGATTAGAGCTTCCATATGCTGTTTTGTTCCATATCCTTTATGTTTTGCAAAGCCATATTCCGGAAATATTTTATCGTATTCTAGCATGATTGCATCACGCGTAACTTTAGCAATAATTGAGCTTGCCATGATTGATTCAACTTTTGTATCACCTTTTATTATACCCTTATTAGGTATAACTTGATTTGGTAGTTTATATCCATCGATCAAAACTAATGTTGGTTTCTTATTCAACCTGCCTAACGCCATTTGCATAGCTTTGTGAGTAGCAGCTAAGATATTTATCCTATCGATTTCCTTTTCATCTACTATACCAATCCCAACTGAGACTGCCTTATCATTTATTTCTTGAAAAAGAAGTTCACGTTTCTTCACTGATATTTTCTTTGAATCACGTAATCCTTCTATTTTATCTTCAGATAAAATTACAGCTGCCGCTACAACCGGACCTGCAAGTGGACCACGTCCGGCTTCATCTACTCCGGCAATTATTTCCATTTCTTTACCTTAATTGGATTCTTTCCATCAGAAAATAACCATATTGCTCCAATTGAATCTGTAAAGAATAATTCCATATCAAATATTTCCGCCAATTCTTTTGGCGTAGGACTGTTTTTACTTCTTTTCGCTCCGGTAATAATTGCCATTTTTGCATTAACCGTTTGTATAAATTCATTAAAATTATTTGGTATCTGTTTAGGATAAGTCATTTTTAATACATCTGATTTTATAACTTCTCTGTCGTTTATTAACATTTTAATATCATCATAAATTAATTTATCAATAAATAAAATTGAATTTGAACCATTTACAATTTTCATTGCTAATTGTGAATTTTCTGGTTGATTCTCATTAACAGGTAATAAAAATTGAATATATGATTGATTGTCAATTCTAATTACATCACCGCGCTGTATTAAATTATAATCTATATTTTTCAATTCTATCATATTCCTTATATACTCATCAATCCAAGAATTAGAATCAAGACCAAGATCCCAGACCGTATCAATTGGGATAGTTTCTATTGTCTTTGCTATACAAATTTGATGATTACTATTCCCTTGAGATTTTAT
>JAUWFQ010000165.1 GCA_030606865.1 bacterium | reverse complement strand
TCCTAAAGACCATATTGAATTCAAATGGACAAAAGGAAAACCAATGGAATCTGGTTCCAGTTGGTATGGCGAAGAAATTGTGAGAGGGAAAGTATTTAAATTGAAAGGAACTATTGGTGAAGTTATTCCATACAGAAAAATTGTTCTTAAATATTCATTTCCTGTATCATTCGTGGCTCCTTGGTTGGAATGGTCAATAGAACCTAAAGGCTCAATATCCGTTTTTACAGCTAAAAGCTATTTAAGAGCAGGTAAATTTTATCTTAAATATTTTAAAAAAGAAATGGAGCCTAAACTTGAAATGCATTATCACCACGTAAAGGAAGAAGGAGAAAATCTAAAGAAAATACTAGAAAGCTTGTAGTATTTGAAACAGATAACTTTTAAATAATCCCACTCCATTCAGCTAATTTTACCATTATAGCATTTTGAGCATGCATGCGGTTTTCAGCTTGGTCAAATACTATAGAATAATCCGCTTCCATTACACCGTCGGTAACTTCTCTTCCGCGCTTTGCCGGTAAACAGTGCATAAAGTAAGTATCTTTTCCGGTTAATTTCATTATATCTTCATTTACCTGAAAATCAGCAAATAATTTTTCCCGTGTTTTCGCTTCCTCTTTCTGCCCCATAGATGCCCATACATCAGTATAGATTACATCGGCATCTTTTACTGCTGATTTTAGATCATGTGTAATGGTAATATCGGAGATTCCGACTTCACGCGCAGAAGCTACTGTATCCGCATCCGGTTCAAATCCTTCCGGGCAGGCACATACAAAATCTAAAGATAAACGTTCAGCTAATTTCAGCCACGAATTAACAATATTATTTCCATCACCTACATACACAATTTTAGGGTCATCTATGTTACCACGATGTTCTAATATCGTTAGAATATCCGCCATTATTTGGCACGGGTGATTGTAATCGGTTAAACCGTTAACCACCGGAATAGTAGCATGTTTTGCTAATTCCAACATGTGTTTATGTTCAAATAACCGCGCCATTACAACATCATTATAACGGCTGAATACACGTGCAATATCTTTGACAGCTTCCCGCTTACCGATGCCAATATCGTTAGGACCTAAGTAAAGCGCATGTCCACCCATCCATGTGAAACCCGTTTCAAACGATACGCGGGTACGAGCGGATGGTTTAGCAAATATCATCGCCAAAGAACGATCCCTAAAAATATGATGCTTATCTTTGTCATGGAATTTTTCTTTTAGCTTGCGCGCTAACTCTAACGTATCAAGGATTTCTTCCGTAGTGAAATCTGTTATATGAATAAAATCTCGTTTCATCTGTTCTCCAATAAATTCAAATTATTATAAAATATATCTGCTTAGATCTTCATCTTTAGCAATTCCCGCTAACTTTTCTTCGACAATATTTTTTGTAATTGTGATTTTCACAGCTTTCTTCGCTGAATGCTCATACATATAATCATCAAGTAATGTTGTCATTATAGTATGCAAACGCCTTGCGCCGATATTTTCCGTATTATTATTTACTTCAGTGGCAATTTTGGCAATCGCTTTGATAGCGGACTTATCAAATATCAATTCCATATTCTCAGCGGCGAGTAAAGCAGTATATTGCTTTATTAAAGCTGATTTTGGATGCGTCAATATCTTAATAAAATCTGATGTTGATAACTTATCCATTTCAACGCGGATGGGAAAACGTCCCTGTAATTCCGGAATCATATCCGATGGAGTTGCCGCATGAAACGCTCCTGCCGCAATAAATAATACATGATCTGATTTTACAGAACCATACTTGGTTGGTACAATACTACCTTCCACAATGGGAAGCAGATCACGTTGAACACCCTCACGGCTCACATCCGGTCCGGAAGAACTTCCGTTGCCAACTACCTTGTCAATTTCATCTAGGAAAACAATTCCACTGTTTTCTACATTTTCCTTTGCGATTCGCACTAGTTCATCTTGATCTATTAATTTTTGTGATTCTAATTCAATTAAATATCCTCGCGCATCTTTGATTTTCATTTTCCTACGTTTTTTACTGCCCGGTAGAACATTCGAAAGCATATCCTTGATATTAGATCCGATGTCTTCCATCCCCATGGGACCAAAAACTTGCATTCCAATTGGCATAGAATCCTGCTTAACCTCAAGATATACTTCCTTATCCTCAAAATCACCGTTTTCAAGTTTCTCTATCATGCGTGCACGTGTACGTTTACTGCGCTCTTCCTCTTCCGGGGTTCGATTGCGGTTCTTCCTATTTTTATCCGGAAATAGTAAATCAGTTAACCGTCCCTGTGCTCTTTCAAAGGCACGACCGGCTACTGCTTTTTGTTTTTCCATTCGGACCATATTAACTGCAGTATCAGTTAAATCACGTATTATTGATTCTACATCGCGACCGACATAACCAACTTCAGTAAATTTACTTGCTTCAATTTTTATGAATGGTGCTTTAGCAAGATTTGCCAATCGCCTTGCGATTTCAGTTTTTCCTACGCCTGTAGGTCCAATTAATATAATATTATTCGGTAATATCTCATCCCGCATAGCTTCCGGTACTTGTTGCCTACGCCATCTGTTTCTTAAAGCAATTGCAACTGCCCGCTTGGCTTTGCTTTGCCCAACTATATATTTATTTAATTCACGGACAATCTGCCGCGGGGTTAATTCATTTTTCATGCTTCTAATACAGTTATTGTATCGTTAGTATAAATACAAAGATCAGCTGCAATTTTTAGAGATTTCTCAACAACGTTTCTAGCATCATAAGTTGTATTTTCCAGCAATGCTTTTGCTGCTGACTGAGCAAATCCACCACCCGAACCAATAGCAACAATCGGCCCATCCGGTTCGATTACATTGCCATCGCCGGATACTAATAAACTTTCCTTTTTATTCATCAGTGCTAATAGCGCATCCAAATGGCGTAGATATTTATCCGTCCGCCATTCTTTCGCCAATTCTACGACCGAGCGACGTAAATCACCTTCATATTCTTCTAATTTTTGTTCAAATTTTTCGAAAAGCGTCATCGCATCGGCAGCAGCGCCGGCAAAACCACCTAAAACCATACCTTTGGCGGTCTCAAATTCTCTGACTTTCACAGCTTTTTGTTTAAGCGCCATATCACCGAATGTAACCTGTCCGTCACCACCCATAGCGATTTTATTCTTTTTTCTAACACCTAAAATTGTAGTTGATATTATTTTAATTTTTTTCATTTTTATTTTTTTGCCACAGAGATCACAGAGATTTATAATATAAATTATATCTCAATATTTATTTTTAAATCTTATTGCTTATTTCTCTTTGTTCTTCACCATTTATTATATTTTATTCGTTTTTCTCTGT
>JAUWFQ010000164.1 GCA_030606865.1 bacterium | reverse complement strand
GTTATGCGTATCGATGTCAGGGTCAGCGGACAGCTCACCAAACTCGACATTAAGGCAAACAGTTTCTTGTGGAACATGGTTCGTAAGGTAGTCACTGCACTAATGATGGTCGGAAGCGATGTTCGTGACATCGAGTGGCTGGAACAGATGATGGATCCCGAATCGTATGAAGAGGGGATAGAACCAGCATCGTCATACGGATTAACGCTAACACAGGTGGAGTATCCAATGCCTATTGAGTGGATAGAGGATAGTTATTCAATACGCAGGGCGCATGAGCACATACATGAACATCTGATCCGGCACAGGGTGATGGCTGAAGTGCTGGAAGGTCTTGTTCCGCAGGATTAGGCAGATCTTGCTTTTTTAGGGCAGTACAACATTTAGGGGATATAAGCACATAGCAAATCGACAAAGTATTACTAAAACATGAATTTAATTTAAATGTGATGTGAAATTTAAATCAATTGTGTTAATGGTGGGCTTGGGGGATGAAGACGTTTTCAACAAGTGCGAAGGATATTTTTGGCCATAGTTCCAACGAGTTGTTGAGTCAACAAATTGAGTTGTTGCACGATAAGGGTGTGTATTTTTGTTGCTATCATCATTTGGATAAACTAAAAAATCATTATAGAACTCAATTGTTTTTGTCTCACCTAATTTAGGATCTAGATAATAGATAGTTGCTTGGAAAGTATAAGCACCTGATTTTATTAGTTCCATCGGCACCCATCCATAAATAATGACAGTTTCACCTGGTAGTACTATGCTTGTATCTAATCCTCCATTAATATCATTGACAATTTCTAAGTTTTCGTTGTCAATTATTTTATAGTTTGGTGGGAATAAAGTGGCTGGATAACTTGACTTTGCATCATTATATAAAAAAATATGTGGTTTTAATTCCAACATTTCAGTCTCATTGTTTTCAATGAGTTGATATGTTTTTTCAAAATTAACATTAAATAATCTCAACTCTGTGTCCGTAGTTTGTTCCAAAAAGTAATAATTTGCGTACGAACCTACTATACCACCTACAACTGCTATCATTAAAGCGATATAAATTGGCAAATACGATTTTTTGTAATTTGACATTTAACTTTAATAAATCGTAAGCACATAAATTGTTATTGGTTTTGAAAATTTATTGACTTTTATTATTTTGGTATACAACCTGTTCTATGTGTAGAAGATCAATTTTTAACACCAACAAATTTTTCTGAATCCAGTTTCTCATCTCATAACTCATATCTCAATGCACCAACCGGTTTCAACTTAGATCCCTGATATACAGGAATGGCTCCTGTGATCATGCCAACAAAGACCGAAATTGAAAAGTCGAATTATGCCCGACTTTATACACAGGACGTACTTTATACACAAAGCCCTACACTACGGGATTTGGGTAAGGGTTGGTAACCACTTCAGGATTTAAAGCAAGAAATTGTTTCATTTAAGTATATGAAGACCCTATACAATTTAGTACAGGAATAGTTATTGCGAGATGGGGAAGTTAATGTTCGGGTAGGTAAAATAAAGCCAGAAAAACTTCGAGTAATTAAAATAGATGCGCACATTATTCAATTTCATGAATCCATAAAATTTTCAATAAAAAATCAAACCAAACATTAATATAAATTATGAATGTATAATTAATATAAGGGATTCAAATGGCTAAGAAAGTTTCGTTAATTAATATGAAAGGTGGAGTGGGAAAATCTACATTAACTGTCAATTTAGCATGGCAATTTGCAGGGTTACGTAAATGGAATAAGAAAGTATTAGTAGTTGATCTCGATCCACAATTCAATGCAAGTCAGTATCTTATAGGCGTGAGTAAATATGAAGAAATAGTTAAAAAAAATATTCCTACTATTTGGGATGTTTTTGAACAACATTCGCATACCCCAGGTAAAGGTAAATTGAAAGCACTAGCACCAGAATCGGTATTATATAATGTTGTTTCATATAATGATGGGAGTCGTATCGATTTAATTCCTTCTTGTTTAGAACTTGCTTATTCAATGCGAAATCCCGGACAGAAAGAGGTTCTACTTGCCAAATTAATTTCAAAAATCGAGGAGGATTATGATCTAATTTTATTGGATTGTGCACCGACTGAATCAGTTCTAACAACAGCAGCTTATCTATCAAGCGATTATTTACTTGTTCCTGTTAAACCAGAATATTTATCTTCAATAGGTCTTCCTTTACTCGTTCGGTCTATGGAAGAATTTATAGATGGACCATATGGAGATCACGATTTAAAACTTGCAGGAGTTGTTTTTAATGCCACATCGGAATATTCTCCCGAAGAGATTACAGCTAAAAAAGAAGTTAAAAGTATAGCCAAACAAAATGAGTGGTATATCTTTAAAGAAGAAGTTAGTTATTCACGATCATATCCAAAAGGAGCCCGAGAAGGTAAACCAATTTTTAAAACTTCATATGCAAGAACATCTCAAGCTAGCAAATTTCATGCTTTTGCAGTCGAATTTGCGGAGAAAATAAATCTATGAAAACACAACGAGAACTTGATTTATTAGTTGATATATCAAAATTATTGAAAAAATATGGTCCTGAAACCTTTGAATCACTTTCAGAATTGATATTAAACACAGAAATAACTGAACAATTATCTCAAATACTAATACAATCATCAAAAACCGCTCGTTCTATTCAAAAAGAAAAAAGAGAAACTAGAGCAAAACAAAAAATATCAATTCCAAAATTATTAATTGATCTAGAAAAAATAGAACCTGAAAAATATCAACTGTTGATGAACTTTCATACTGATTTGGTTGAAAAAAAAATATTGACATCTCTTAGGGATTTAAAAAACTTTGCAATGGAATGTGGGCTCCCTGAAATTCATTCCAATTCAAGGCAAAAAGCATTAAATCCATTGATCAATTCCTTAGTTAAATTTCCAAATGAACAACTGATACAAATAACTCAATCACTTGATAAGTATGATTCAAGTGATCGCAGTTTAGAAAAATGGAGTAATATCATATTAAAAAAGGATACAAGTTAGATTACAATTGTTGAAATCCAACTCAGTAAAAAATATTGTGAATTGAAATGATGTAATTTGCGCACTTATTGAAGATGGTTAGATAGCATTGTGATTCTGCATACTCTACTTTTTTATTAAATTACACACCTGCGCCTGAATTGAAGAATAGCAACTAAAAAATTCTTAGATAATAAATCGCTTGAGCATCAATCCTGATGCCCCGGATTTGAGCGATAGCGAAATCCGGCCGGTCAGTGACGAATTGTAATTGCATAACTTAACGGCTTTGTTTTAAAAATCGTAATATATCCTGACTTTTTACACACCAAGCTCGTCGGCGATCGGGTTGCCGGTGACACCGCCACCCGTGATCGTCTCAATTGCATCCTCCCACCACTGGAGGCGGATGTCGGCGAGCGCGGGC
>JAUWFQ010000123.1 GCA_030606865.1 bacterium | reverse complement strand
TGGCGTTGATATCATTGAATGTCTCTTGCGAGTTATGCGTACCCACCTTGGTGACAATTCTTTAACCAGTGGGCTTATTGATAAAATGGCTAACAACAAGATCCTAGGTGGTCAATATTCTAGTGGTGCTCAGAAAGATGGCTTTCTTAAATACGAGAAGAATCGTCCAGTCGGTGTTTACAATATTGAAGAGAAAAAATATTTCTCCTTTGATGATGAATGGAGAAAGAATATTGATAATGATCTTGGTATACTGCCTGAAGGATATTCACCCTGGAAAGTTTTACTTTCTGATGCTAAGAAACAGGATAAACTGGAAGCCCACTTTAATAACTTGAAAAAGATGAGTACATGGGGAGCCAAACTTGCTCTAAGTTATCTTAAAGAAACTAAAGAGATAGCAGAAAAGTTACTCAGTGACGGAGTTGCAACTTCAGCTGATGAGGTTAATGCAGTTTTAACAAATGGCTTTTATTGGCTTTACGGACCAATTAATAGTTACATTTAAAAAATCTAAATACCTAAATGCCTAAATACCTAAATACCTAAATACCTAAAATTTAAAAGTATTTATAAATCTGATCAATAAGATGCCTAAAAAACTTGAAAAGAAATATAGTATAAGCGATGAACTAAAAGAGAGAACCTATAAATTTGCAATAGGTATTTTAGAACTTGCTTCAATGCTGCCTAATACTGAGGAAAGTAGAGTTATCAGAAGACAATTATGTAAATCCGGCACTTCTATTGGTGCCAATCTTGAGGAAGCTGATGGTTCATTAACATTGAATGATTTTATCTACAAAGTAGATATTGCATTTAAAGAAAGTAAAGAAACAAGATATTGGTTAAGGATTATAATTGATCGGAAATTATTGAAAAAAGAATTGGTTCTTCCTCATCTAAATGAATGTATTGAACTCATTAAAATTCTTTCAACCATTATCTATAAATACCTTAAATAATTTTTAGGTTTTTTGGTATTTTTCTGTTTTTTGGTATTTTTTAAATTTTTAGTAATTCAGGATTTTTGGAATTTTAGGAATTTGTAATTGGAAAGGAGAAGTTATG
Source organism: bacterium (assembly GCA_030606865.1). Classification (GTDB taxonomy): domain Bacteria; phylum Fidelibacterota; class Marinisomatia; order Marinisomatales; family JAHJCW01; genus JAHJCW01. The sequence continues at coordinate 4,454 of JAUWFQ010000123.1, read as the reverse complement.
TCATTCTTTAGAAAAAAAATCTATGCAACAGCAGGTTTTAATACCATTTCTTTAGGTTCAGGTCGTAAAGAATTCCATCCTAAAAAGCCTCGCCCTGGAATTGAATACTATATCAAGGAGGCGGGTCTTGGTTCAATTGACCAAATCAATAAACCTGAAAATATTGATGAAGGTGTAATTGGAAACTTTATGGCAGAAAGGTTCTGTCATCAGGGTAACCTCGGCGGCTTTTTCCCGATGGTACATCCTACTTTTCAATATAAACCATGTATTCGTGTAGAAGGCGCATGTGATTCCGGTGGTTTGGCTCTGGTCACTGCTATTAAAACAATCCTTGCTGATTTAGCTGATGTTGTGCTCTGTATTGGAGTTGAAATACAGAATTCCGTAAAGGCGATCTACGGAGCAGATTATCTTGCCGGAGCGGGCTGGTATTCCGGTGAGCGGAAAAAAGGACACACCTATTTTTTCCCGGATCAATTTTCCCAGCGTGCTGATGCCTGTTTTGAAAAGTTTGGTAAAGAGAGAATCCAAGCAGGTATGGCGCAATGGTATGTTAATGCAATCGAAAATGCTCGTAAGAATCCAAAGGCACAGGAGTATCACAATAGAAATTCAGATTTAATGTCAACTGGATTGACACCGCCAAATCCTAAAGTGTTTTGCGAGCATATCAATGTATTCGATTGCTCTAAAGTTTCTGATGGCGCTTCTGCAATGATGTTTACCTCTGAAGAGGGGTTGAAAAAAATTGGTGTTGACGGGAAAGATTCGGTTGAATTGGTCGCTTATGCTCAGATCCAGGATAATTTAACTACACCACCACCGGATCTTACAAAACTATCTACTTGCGAAATTGCTGCAAAACATGCTTATCAGCGGGCTGGTATCAAACCTGCCGATTTGAGTGTGTTGGATGTACATGACTGCTTTTCTATTGCAGGGTTACTGGCAGTTGAGGCAGCAGGATTCGCTGATCACGGTGAAGGAGCAGATTTTGTAAAAGAAGGTAACACTAAAGCCAGTGGTCAAATCCCCACTAATACTACCGGTGGCTTGATTGGATATGGTCATCCAACTGGTGCCAGTGGCGTACGTCAGGCTGTGGACGTTGTCCATCAAATGTTGGGTAAAGCTGGTGACTGTCAGGTTAAAATAGATTCAAATCGCCCTTATGGTATGATGTCCAGTATGGGCGGTAATGACAAGACAGTGGTGGCAATGATATTTGAAAAGCTGGAATAACATGAATTATTAACTGCAGAGGACGCAGAGTCAGCAGAAATAGCATCGGGACGGTGGATTAGAGTAAGTATTTTAGACAATTGAGAGACAATTTTAATGATGGGGTTTTTTAGATTCTTAGAATGCCTTTATATTCGGTATTTGTGCTATACTATATTTCGAAGTGTTTTAACCTATAGTGGAAATAAACGTAGTAAGATTTCGTTTATGCATTAGTTATCGGAAATTGCGAGCCTTCCAAAGCAAAAAAGATATAAAAGAAATCGAATTATATTTATAACTCAAGGAGGTGTGAAAACGAATATCAAGAAAATACTTATTAATTTTGTTGTCGTGTTTATTGTAACACTAGTAGTTAGTGCAATTGTATCTTTTCTTTACAGCCTCATCTTTCATGAGGCAGGCACTATAGACTGGGAAACATCGTTCCGTTTTGCGATCATCTTTGGCATAATCTTGACTTGGATAAAAGTTCGAGAAAAGAAGGGAAATAGATAAGGGAAGAACTAAAAAACGAAATCACGGGCGAGCTCGCAACTCTTCGCCACTTCGTGGCTTGGGCTCGGTGAAGCTGAGACACCGATAACATTGGATAAAGGGTTTCGTTACGATATGCCCAAATTGCCTCCTGTCTGCCCCCGCCTGCCGTCGGGCAGGGACAGGCAGGAAAGATTCCCCCAGATTCGCCTATCGACGGACTTCTTTTATCCGCAAAACGTTGTGAACGATTAAAGGAAAAATACGAAAAATAATTGGTATGGTTCACAGGACTTTACAAATCGTTGTTTGAATAAAATCGTATCTGAATTATTAATATGGCAATGCAAAATTAGATTAGAAACACTATTCTATAATTAATTGTATAGGAACAACAATGAAATTAAAAAATACAATTCTAATAACAACACTTTTCTCAGTGCTAATTTTCAACTCAGTTTCTGCTCAAAAAGTGAAATATTCGGTAAGGGGAAAAGTTATTGAAAAAAGTACGGGTAATGCAATACCTTATGCTCAAATTGCAATATATTCAACAGATACAAAATTATTAACATCCGGTGTAACAAGCAATAAGGAGGGCAGTTTTAATATCAGTGTTAATAAAGCCGGAAATTATTATGCTGTGGTTACATTTATCGGTTTTTCACCAGATACGTCCCGCAAAATCAATTTAAATGAACAAACACCGGATATTCTGCTTCCAAAAATTCTTTTATCCCAAAAAGACGTGATGTTAAATGAGGTTAGAGTAACGGGAACTAAGCCTTTAATGTCAAATAAAATTGATAAAAAAACATACAGGGTGGCAGATTTTGAAACTGCGCAAAGTGGCACTGCTGTCGATATATTAAAAAAGTTGCCTTCGGTTTCGGTGTCGCCCGACAATGAAGTATCTGTTCGCGGCACAACAGGTTTTATGGTTTATCTAAACGGCAAGGCGACACAACTTGATCCCTCGATATTGCTATCGCAAATCCCTGCTTCTTCAGTAAAAAACATTGAAATAATAACTGTACCATCGGCAAAATATGATGCACAAGGGAAAGCCGGAATTATTAATATTACAACTTCGCAAAAATCACTCGGGACTTCAGTGTCGGCAGAAGCCACGATTGGAGGCGTCCCATGGCACGCTGAATGGGACCCGTTTCGCTATAACGCGGGGATTAATGTTACCCATAATATAAAAAAATTGCTGCTATATAGTAACGCTAACTATAAAAAAATAGATGGTCGCGGAATACGGGAAGGTGATGCACGCTTATTACAGCCTGATGGTTCATATTATCACATGGCTGCTCAGGGCAATCGCCCCGAATGGAAGCCGAACTATTTTGCCCAGGCAGGTGTAGAATATCGTTTTACGGATAATTCTTCACTTGCTCTGTCATATTATTATGGTAACAAAATAGTCGGTCGTACTGCTGAATATATTTATCATGTATTTTATGGAGACATTAATAAAGATCCGGTAGAGGATAAAGAAAATAGTTATATTTTCAATCCAAATACACGCGAACGTCTTGGAATATTCCAATCGGGACAAATCGTGTTTTTTCAACAATTTTCGGAAAAAACCAGTTTAAACATCTCCGCCCTTTATGAGCATTCGAAATTGAACAGCGACTTTGACAACCGAAACTTTTTATTTGATAATCAAACAAAAACTGTCGGAAGTCTCCAAAAGCATTATTATCAACACGATGAAAATCCGCTAGACGGTTATCGCTTGTATATAGATATTAAACGTAAAATAAAAAATAATCATTTATTTGAATTTGGTATCCAGCCGCAATACCTAATTCAGAAAGGAATTTTTAATTACGATACCCTTGAAGTTGCAACCGGAAAATGGTTTGACAATCAACAGTTTGAAAATTCAGTAGAACTGAAACGCGGAATATATGCCGGATATATGAGTTTATCCGGTAAATTGGGAGCGAATTTTGAATATCAGGCAGGATTAAGGAGTGAATACACAGCCCGGTTATTGCAGGTTGAAAAGCCGGATTACCTAAATATTTTTGGACGTGAAACAAAGCGCGATCATGAAGTTAAACAAACCGACTGGTTTCCTTCGCTGCACTTAAATTATAAACCGGTAAATAAATATAGGGTTAACTTTGCTGTTTCAAAAAGGATTAACCGCCCACCAACAAAAAACATGGCACCTTTTCTCACCCGTAGGCACTATGAAGTTTATTTAGTAGGAGACCCAGCACTGAAACCGGAATATGTTACAAAAGCTGAGTTGACTTTATCTGCCTATATTGTGAAACAAAACATTAATCTTACAGGTTTCTTTAGGGCTGTTGATAATGTAATATTTCGTGTTAATACCGTGTATGAAGAAGAAAACGTACTGATAAGGAGCTATACCAATGCAGGAAATGACCGTGCGACAGGGGCAGAGCTAAATACTAACTTCGCTTTTGGCAATAAAGCAAAACTGTTTGTAGGTGGTTCATTATATCATTATTCAATTAAAGGTGAGATATTTGAGTTTGACGTGAATACATCAAGTTTAAATTGGCAGTTAAAAGGCAATTTGAACATCTTCATTTCCAATTCGATTAAACTTAACTGGGACATTGATGTAAATTCGGCAACAGTAACATCACAAGGCGAAAATGATTTGTTTTACCTGTCAAATTTGGCGATGAACTACAACCTGCAAAGGGAAAAAGCTTTAACCTTTGTACTAAGGATAT
>JAUWFQ010000166.1 GCA_030606865.1 bacterium | reverse complement strand
GAATCGGCAAAGATAAATTTTTTGTTGATAAAATATTAATCCCAAGTAAATCGCCCGGTCCTAAAATATATAAATCAGGATCAATCGATTTTTCAACGGGAGTATAAGTTAAACTTTCTATACTTGTTAAATCAATATCTTGGTTTAACTGCATAGAATTCGCATCAAAATTAGTAGATTCTTTGGAAAATATATTTCCAATATTTTGTGTATAAGTAAATGATGATATTATTATTATGATAATGATTTTTTTCATTATAATTCCTTGTAATTCTCTTTATAATATTCTAAATACTCTCCTGATTTCAAAGGCTTCCACCATTCATCATTTTGGTTGTACCAGTCAACTGTAAATTTCATAGCTTTAAGGAAATCATGTTTTGGTCGCCATCCAATGTGGGCAAGCTTTTCACAATTTAGTGAGTAACGTCTATCATGACCTAATCTATCTTGAACAAAGTTCTTGAGAGTATCAGATTTGTTTGTTTCTTTTAAAATTAAATCTGTTATTTCGATATTTGTTAATTCGTTTCCACCACCAATATTATATATTTCGCCTACTTCACCATTGTCAATTATATACTGAATAGCATCACAATGGTCCTCGACATACAGCCAATCACGTACATTTTTACCATCGCCGTAAACAGGTAGTTTTTTATCTTCAATTGCGTTTGTAACAAACAACGGAATTAATTTTTCCGGGAATTGGTAAGGTCCAAAATTATTACTTGCTCTAGTAATTATTACCGGCAATTTGTAAGTAGCAAAATATGAATATGCCAATCTATCGGCTCCGGCTTTACTCGCCGAATATGGATTCCTCGGCATTAATGTATCGGTTTCCGAAAAGCTTCCCTTTTCGATGCTGCCATACACCTCATCAGTGCTTATTTGTATAAACCGCTCTAAACCGAATTCTCGCGCAGTTTCCAATAAAGTGAATGTCCCAAATATATCGGTTTGTATAAAATCATCGGGTTTCCCGATCGATCGATCAACATGACTCTCCGCTGCAAAATTAATTAAATAGTCCGGTTGATGCTTTTGAAAGATTTCTTTGACAATTTTTGAGTCACAAATATCACCATGGTAAAAAATGTATCTCTCATCATCTTTAAAATCAGCAAGATTGTTTGGATTACCGGCATAAGTAAGTTTGTCTAAATTGACGATGATTGCAGATTGATCACGATGAAAAATATAGCGAATAAAATTCGAGCCAATAAAGCCACATCCTCCGGTAATAAAATATTTCTTCATGAATAATTCCTAGATTTTCGGTAAATATTTGTCATCTATTAATTTTAAAGTTGGTAGATTTCTATCCTTCTGTGATAAAATTGGATTTTTCACAGGCCACTGAATATCTAAATCATTATCATTCCAAAGTACGCCATATTCATCTTCGGGGTGATAAATTTCAGTGCACTTATATTGGAATATAGCTGTTTCTGATAAAACTGCATATCCATGTGCGAAACCTTCCGGTATATACATGATTTTATTATTTTTACCAGATAAAATAAATTCCAAGTGCTTTCCAAATGTAGGTGAACCTCGTCTAATATCTACAGCGACATCAAAAACTTCACCTTGAATAACTCGCACTAGTTTACCCTGCTGATGTTTTAATTGATAATGAAGCCCCCTTAATGTACCTTTTTTGGAAAATGCCTGATTATCCTGCAAATATTTTGTTGGTAATCCTAAAGTTTTAAAATCCTTGCTATTAAAACTTTCAAAAAAATATCCTCTGTCATCCTTATGGATGTGAGGTGTTATAATTTTTATTCCGGAAATTTTAGAATCTTCTATATGATTTATGATCATTTCAGAGCTTTCCTGCCGACATTATCAAATTTAAACCCTAATTCTGTTAAATCCTTTACACTAAGTATGTTGCGTGTATCGAGTACAAGCGGTGATTTCATTAAAGATTTCAGTTCAGATAAATCCATTCCACGAAACTCATGCCATTCAGTCATTATGACAACGGCATCCACATTTTTAACGGCAGCTTGCCAACTAGTACTGTACTCAATATTCGGAAAGTATTTTTTCATATTATCAGCTGCCACTGGATCATAAGCTTTAGCTATTCCGCCGCTATCTAAAATACTTTGTATCATCTCAATAGCAGCTGATTCCCTAACATCATCGGTCATCTGTTTAAAACTTAAACCTAACACCGCTATCGTTTTACCTTTTATTTCATTTTCCATCAAACTGAATAATTTATCAGTCATTCGTTTTTTCTGTTTATCATTAGTTACGATAGCTGCTGCAACCGTATTTATCGGTTCATTTAATTTTTCGGATAAAGATACTAAAGCCTTTGTATCTTTTGGAAAACAAGAACCACCGAATCCCGGTCCTGGATGAAGAAATTTTGGACTAATTCTACCATCGTTTCCCATCGCTTTTGCGACGATATGTACATCAGCATCTACCGCTTCGCATAAATTAGCTATTTCATTTATATAACTTATTTTCAATGCTAAAAATGCATTACTCGCATATTTAATCATTTCAGCAGTTGGAATATTTGTATGAACAATCGGTGTTTCATTTATATATAGAGGACGATAAACATCATACATAATTTTTAATGCTTTATCGCTAGTCACACCAAGCACTACTCTATTTGGTCTTATAAAATCCTGAACTGCAGCTCCTTCCCTTAGAAATTCAGGGTTTGAAACGTAATCAAAATCAATATCATTATTTTTATATTTTTTAATGATTGAAATAATTTTTTGTCCGGTTCCAATAGGCACTGTACTTTTTGTACATATAATTTTATAATCGTTTAAATTATTTCCTATCATTTCCGCAACCGAAAATATAGTGGACAAATCTGCTTCGCCATTTTTACCTTCCGGTGTGCCTACACCGATGAATATTACTTCCGAATCTCTAATCGCTTTTGATACATCAGTTGTGAATGATAGTCTACCACTTTTAACATTCCTCTTTACAACTTCTTTTAAACCCGGCTCAAAAATTGGTATTTTACCAGTTTTAAGTAATCGAATTTTTGATTCATCGATATCAGCACAAACTACCTGATTACCAAAATCAGACAATCCGGCTCCGCTCACCAAACCTACATATCCTGTGCCTATTACTGTAATATTCTTCATTTAATAATATCTTTATTAAGCTATAAAAGTACTAATTATCGTCTATAATAAAAATCAAAACGTTATCATTTTTAAATTCGGTTTAACGCTAAAATTAATTCTTGAATATTCACTATTTTTCAATTTTAGTTCACCTAAATACGCAACCATAGCTGCATTA